>NZ_SJOR01000001.1:0-246475 GCF_012027715.1 Massilimicrobiota sp. SW1139
AACATCTGCTTTTCATTTTGTAAAAACTGTGGCATAATAGATACGAAAAGAGGGAGAAAAATGAAAGATATATATCAGGAAGCATTAGAATTACATGAAAAAACAAAAGGGAAGCTGGAAGTACAGTTAAAAGTCCCTTTAGAAGAAAGTCATGATTTATCATTAGCATATACACCAGGGGTGGCTCAGCCATGTCGTGAGATTGCGAAAAATAAAGATGATGTCTATAAATATACCTGGAAACAAAATAGTGTTGCTGTTGTCAGCGATGGAACTGCAGTTTTAGGATTAGGAGATATTGGACCAGAAGCAGCTATGCCTGTTATGGAAGGAAAAGCTGTCCTATTTAAAAAGTTTGGAAATATTGATGCTGTGCCTATCTGTTTAGATACAAAAGATCCTCAAGAAATTATTCGTACAGTTAAAGCTATTGCACCAACATTTGGTGGTATTAATCTTGAAGATATTAGTGCACCACGATGCGTAGAGATTGAAAGAACACTTATCAACGAATTAGATATTCCAGTCTTTCATGATGATCAACATGGAACAGCCATTGTTGTTACAGCTGGTTTATTGAATGCATTAAAAGTTGTTCATAAGAAAATTGAAGATATTACTGTTGTAGTAAGTGGAACTGGTGCAGCAGGAAGTTCTATTATCAAAATGATTCATGCATTGGGTGTTAAAGAAATATATGGATTTAATATCAATGGTATTGTCACAAGAGAAGATTATGATCAATATGATTTTTTAACTCAGGAACTAACTGAAATCACAAATTCTCAAGCGAAACGTATGACAATGGCAGAAGCTATGAAAGAAGCTGATGTCTTTATTGGTGTTTCAGCACCAGGTGTTTTAACACCAGAAATGGTCAAAAGTATGAAAGAAAATCCAATTGTTTTTGCGATGGCAAATCCTGAACCAGAAATTCCTTATCAGGATGCTATTGATGCTGGTGTTGCCGTCATGGGAACTGGACGCTCAGATTATCCAAATCAAATTAATAATGTTTTGGCATTTCCAGGATTGTTTAGAGGGGCTTTGGATGTAAGAGCAAGAAAAATTAGTGAAGGAATGAAATTGGCAGCGGCTCATGGTTTGGCCTCACTTGTGAGTGATGAAGAATTATCACCAACATATGTTATTCCAAATGCGTTAGATCCACGTGTGAGTCAGATTGTAGCTCAGGCTGTTGCAAAAAAGGCTATTGAAGAAGGACTTGCAAGATAAAGGCTATTTACAGCCTTTTTTTTGTTATGCTATGATGAAAACGCAAAGATAAAAACACAGTTTGGTTGGTAGTCCAAACATAAGTATTTAACTTATCAGTAACCTTCCTCCTTAGGTCGTCCGTTCTTTGTTTATGAAAGAAAGGAGGATGACAATGGAATCTGTTTCAATTACTTTAAAGGTTTATTATGAAGAAACATTTTAGGTGGGTGTTTTTGAAAGAATAGAAAATCAACAATTCTCTGTCTTCAAAATCATCTTTGGATTAGAACCACAAGATCAGGATATTTATCGAATGATTCTTAAACAATATCAATCTTTTGTTTTTAGTCCACCCATTGATCATGCTGTAAAAGTTCATAAGATGAATCCTAAGAAAAAACAAAGAACGATTCATCGAGAAGTTTCAAGTGTTTATATGTCAACACAATCACAGAGGGCTCTATCTTTGCAATATGAACAAATGAAAGTTTTGCAAAAACATCAAAAGAGTCAGACAAAAATGAAAACGAAAGAAAAACTTTATCAACTTAAACAGTAAAAGAAAAAACAAAAACATAGAGAACATTAGGCCTCTATGTTTTTTGCTTTTCTATTAATACATTCCTGGTGCCATTGGAGCAGGAGCTGGATTATCTTCTTTAACTTGTGCAACACCTGCTTCAGTTGTAATAAATAAAGCAGAAATACTTGCAGCATTTAATAAAGCACTACGTGTAACTTTTGTTGGGTCAATAATACCTTTATCAAACATTGATACCCATTCACCATCTTTAGCATCAAATCCTTGTCCATCAGCAACTTTCATTTGTTGTTCTACAATTTCATCACTATTGAAACCAGCATTTTCAGCAATTTGTCCCATTGGAGCAAGTAATGCATCTAAGACAACTTTAATACCTTTTTGTTTATCTACGTTAGAATCTTTTAACTGGTCTTTTAAAGCTACATAAGCGTTAACTAATGTAACACCACCACCCATAACGATTCCTTCACTAACAGCAGCTTTTGTGGCATTTAAAGCATCTTCAATTCTTAATTTCTTTTCTTTCAATTCAGATTCAGTAGCTCCACCAACTTTAATAATTGCTACACCATTACTTAATTTACCTAATCTTTCAGCAAAATTTTTCTTATCGTATTCTTGTTTTGCATTATTCATCTGTTCAGTGATTTCTTTAACACGTTGATCAATAGCAGTCTTATCACCACTACCACCAATCATTGTTGTATGATCTTTAGTAATGTGTATTTTCTTAGCAGATCCTAAATCAGTCATTTGCATGTCTTTTAAATTCATATTTAAATCTTTACTATAGAATTTAGCATTTGTTAAAATGGCAATATCTTGTAAGATTTCTTTTTGATTATCACCAAAACCAGGAGCTTTTGTAGCCACAACATTAAATGTCCCTCTTAATTTATTAACAACTAATGTTGAAATAACTTCTTGTTCAAAATCATCAGCAATTAATAATAAAGGTTTATTAGATTGCATAACTTGTTCAAGAATTGGTAAGATTTCTTGAACTGTGTTGATTTTTTGATCAGTAACCATGATTAATGGGTTATCTAAATCAACAGTCATTTTTTCTCTATCAGAAACCATATATGGAGAAACATAACCTTTATCATATTGCATACCTTCAGCAACTTCTAATTCTGTATCAAAGCTGTTAGATTCATCAACACTGATGACACCATCTCTACCAACTTTTTCCATGGCTTGAGCAATATATTGACCAATTTCTTTATCTCCAGAAGAGATTGTCGCAACACTTTCAATATCATTGCTTGTTTCCACTTTATGAGATTTATCTAAAATATATTTTGCAACTTCTTTACTTGCATAATCAATACCTTCACGCATTAATACAGGATTAGCACCTTTTTCTACAGCTTTTAATCCATCTTGAATCATGCTTTGAGCTAAAATTGTTGCTGTAGTTGTTCCATCACCAGCAACATCATTTGTTTTATTGGCTACCTCATATACAAGTTTTGCACCCATGTTTTCAAATGCGTCTTCTAGTTCGATTTCTTTAGCAATTGAAACACCATCATTTGTAATTAAAGGTGATCCAAACCCTTTATCTAAAACAACATTACGTCCTTTAGGACCAATAGTGACTTTTACTGCATCTGCAAGAGTATTAACTCCATTTAACATTGCATCTCTGACATCTTTAGAAAAACGAATTTCTTTACTCATTATTTATTCCTCCTATTCAATAATAGCTAAAATATCTTCTTCTTCTAAAATCATATATTCGTCATCATTATCTTTAAATTTTGTTCCTGAATATTCTTTAAAGATAACAGTCATACCTTCTTTTAAGTGTTCATCACATTTAGGCCCAACAGAGACAACAGTCGCTTGATTGCTTGCTTGTTCTTTTGGACTTGTTAAAATGATTCCGCTTGCTGTTTGAGTTTCAGCTTTTTCTTTTTTTAATATCACATAATCATGTAATGGTTTCAACATTTTGTATTCCTCCTTATGTTTTAGCACTCATATATCTTGTTTGCTAACAAGTATTATTATAGCTTGATATATGAACTGAATATGAACTTTTAGCACTATGTTTTCAAAAGTGCTAAAATCGTTAAAATATATGAATGTTTATTCTTTTTTATAACTCTATTTGATATAATATTTTTATAGATTGAAAGGTTAAAGGAGAATAAAAATGGCTAAAAAATATGAAAGATTTGTAAAATCATATGAATCATCAAAGTTTGCAGGTTCAACAGAAATATGGGTAGATAAAGAAACAGGTGTGAATTATTTATTTCATAGTAATACAGTTGGGGCTGGAATGACTGTATTGGTAGATAGAGAAGGAAAACCCATTATAACAACAGTTTTTCCAGATGATGAATAAATGGATTTGTTGAAAACAATATTGAATGATTTCAATAAGAATGTTTCATTTTTAGGGTAGTTGTTATAAGAGAAAATGAAATTATAGATAAAAATTATATTTGTTTGATGATCAATAACGATTAAAACATTAATCATTATACTTTGTAAATGCATTAACAATATGAAATAGTTGATCCCTATGCACTCATTGAGTGCTTTTTTATATTCTAAATTAGGAGGAAGATAAAAATGATCAAAAAATATAATTTCAAACAATGGTTCAGGGCAGCAGGTGTTCGTGCTGTCAAAACAATGGCACAGACATTTGTTGCGATGATTGGAACTTCAACTGTCATGAGTGAAGTCAATTGGCTAATGATTGCAAGTGCAACAGTTCTATCAGGTATTCTTTCAATAGCAACATCCATTGCAGGCTTGCCTGAACTTGAAGAAGTCAAAAAATAGCAGATATGAGAAATAACATTTGTCATACAGGTCTCTCATGCATGCATCTCAATGTTTCAGAATAATTCATTTTTGAATAAACGAAGTCATATAAGATTATTCAAACGCATAGGACATGAAATAGATGTCAATATATGAAAGAAAGATAACAAAGAGTAGTCAAAAAGACTGCTCTTTTGAGATTATACCTGAATATTATAAATCAAAAGGTGGGATGCTGATTATGAAAATAAATGTACACGGTGGACACAACAAATATTCTACAGGTGCATCAAAATATCTTAATGAATTAACTGAAGATAGGAAAGTTAAAAATGAAGTCATTCGCTTATTAAAAGCGCAAGGACATACTGTATATGATTGTACAGATGACGTTGGAAAAACCCAAAATGCGAACTTATCGAATATTGTAAAAAAATGCAACGCACATTCAGTGGATTTAGATGTTTCTATTCACTTAAATGCTGGAGGCGGAACGGGCGTTGAAGTATATGTCTATTCTGATACTTCAAGTTATGCTAAAACTATAGCAACACGTATTTGTGCAAAGATTGCAAAAACATTAGATATTAAAAACAGAAGAATGAAATATTCATCTAGTTTATATGTTTTAAAACACACGAAGGCGCCTGCATTATTAATTGAATATTGTTTTGTAGATTCAAAAGCAGATAAAGAAAAGTGGAATGCTAAAAAATGTGCTCAAGCCATTGTAGAAGGTCTTTTAAATAAGACTATTTCGACTGGCTCAGGTTCTTCATCAAGTTCAACAAAAACAAATTTCCTGATTAAAGTTTCAGGAGTTTCAAAAGGAGATGTGTTAAATATAAGAGCAAATGCAAATGCATCATCAAAGAAAACAGGGTCACTTGCATATAATGATCCTAATCAATACACCATTGTTGAAACAAAGAAAAATGGTACTGAAACTTGGGGTAAATTGAAATCAGGAATTGGATGGATCAATTTAAGATATACAAAGAAAGTCTAAGATGAATGATGTTATCATTCCGTAGCGAATACTCATGATTAATGAGGAATTTATTGGTTTATGTTGAATCTTTATGATTTAAAAAAACACTGTTATTGTTGAAATGAACCTTGTTATCTGTATATCCAAATAACAAGGTTCATTTTGTTATAACAAGTCAGATGAAATTATTCTTTAAAACCATTCTTTCTTTTGAATTTCAAAGACTTGATTTTCATGAGTGACAGGTAATATTTGAGCATGATATGGATTATCTAAATGTTCTTGTGATAAAAGTTTTGTTGTTTCATAATGTCCAAAATAATGAATTGGTAAAACGTAATGGCATGGAACATGGCGTAAGAAATAAGATAATCCCAGTGAATAATTCTTTTCTTGTCTGATATCTACAACGATACATGCTAAATCAATAGGTTGATCAATACTATTGATTTCTTGCTGATATGTGATGCGCTGATATTCATTATCCTTTTGTGATTCACCCTCCCAATGCCACCAGTGAAGATCACCAGCATGATAAATCGTTTGATTTTCTACCTGAACTATAAAAGCACATCCTTCATCAGTAGAAAGCAATGTGGAAATAGATAAATCATCTATTTGATAAGTTTGATGTATATCTACATAATATGCATCATATTTATGACGCAGTGTATTGGATAAAATATAAGTGATTTGAGGATGATGAATTTTAAAAATATTGGGATTATAATGATCATAATGACGATGGGAAACAAATACATAAAGTGGTTTGTTATGATTAAGATTGAGCTGACCTTGATAATAATCAAATAGAAGAAGGTGCTCTTCCAACTCTACTAAACATCCACTATGATATAAATGTGTAACTTTCATATAAAAAAAGATAACATGCGAAACATGTTATTCTTCTTCTCCTTCATCATAATTTGAAACATTATGGTAAACTTCATCAACATCATCACAGTCATTAAGTAATCCCATTAATCTTTCAAATAACATCATATCTTCACCTTCAAGTTCTACATAGTCTTGAGGTGTTGTTGTAATATCATCCACATCAAATTCAATATCTTCTTTAACAGCTTCAATAGCTGTTTTGATTTTATTTAAATCTGTTGGTTCACCTGTTATTTTAATACGTCCATCTTCTAATGTTGTAATGTCTTTAGCATCAACATCACCCATAACTAAAGCTTCTAAAACTTCGTCTTCGCTCATACCACTTAAAACAACAGTGCTTTCTACATTATATAAATAAGCGACAGAACCTTCAGCTCCTAATTTAGATTTTGCTTTCGTAAATGCAGGACGGACTTGAGAAATTGTACGATTAATATTATCAGTTAAACATTTTACAATTAATGTTGAGTTTCCTGGTCCAAAACCTTCAAATTGAATAGGTTCATAGTTTTCTGTTACACCACTTTTGACTTTATCAATAGCACGTTTAATAACATCAGCAGGAACTTGTTCTTTTTTTGCTTTATCTACTAAACGTCTTAATGCTAAATTTCCATCTAATTCAGGTCCACCAGCTTTTGCTGTTAAATAAATTTCTTTTCCATAGCGAGAATATAATTTCGCTTTTTTAGCTGCAGTTTTTGCCATTGCAACTTTACGCACTTCATGTGCTCTTCCCATGATAAAATTCCTCCTTTGAAAATTCCTTTAGTATTATAAACATTTTTTAGTGATTTTTCAATAAAAAATGGTATAATCACTATATTTCATATAGAATTGAATGAAGAAAGGAGAAATTATGAGAAAAATAGTGATTGTTGGAGCTGGAGCTTCAGGTGTCTATTTATCTGTTTTATTAAAACAAAAATATCCTCAAGATGATGTTATTGTTTTAGAACAAAATCAATCTCCCTTAAAGAAACTTTTAGCGACTGGAAATGGAAGATGTAATCTTTCCAATCAAAATATGGATCAACAATATTATGATAGTGATAATTTAGATATTGTTCAGTCGATTATTCAAGATTTTGATATGGTTAGTCAAATGAAAGAAATAGGACTATATTGTCTATATCAGGGTCATCTCTTGTATCCTAAAAGCGAGCAGGCTTTATCGGTAAAAAATGTATTGATGCAACGTGCTCAAGAAGCAGGGGTTTTATTTCTTTATGAACAGGAAGTTTATCGCATTGAATGTCAAAATCAATATAGAATTGTAACATCAAAACAAACATTTCATGCTGATATTGTTATTTTGGCCATGGGGAGTGAAGCAGGGAAACTTTCAGGCATGAATGAATCACGTTATCATATTTTAAAGCAGCTTCAATTAAAAGTGATTGAACCAGTACCTTCTTTAGTTCAGTTTTATACATCACCTGTTTTAAAAGCTTTAAAAGGTGTAAGAGTGAAGGGGACTTTTTCGTTGATGGAAAATGACAAGTGTATTCATCAGGAAAAAGGTGAATTATTATTTACTGACTATGGTGTGAGTGGTATTGCTGTTATGCAATTGTCATCTTTTTATAAAAAACATCATCAATATCAATTATATATTGATTTTTTTGACGAATTAAGTCACAATCAGTTATGTCAATATTTATCTCAGCAATCTTCATTATTTTTAGAAGGTATGTTAAATCATAAAATTGCATCATATTTTCAAAAATATCAAGATCTTCCTATTCAAAAACTGGCTTTTTTATTAAAACATTATCGTTTAGATATTCAAGGTATCAGAGAAGCGCAGTATGCACAGGTGATGAAAGGAGGATTATCATTAGAAGATGTCACTTATGATTTAGAATTAAAAAGATATCCTAGTATGTTTGCTATAGGGGAAATATTAAATGTAGCAGGAATGTGTGGAGGATATAATTTGCATTTTGCATTGGCAAGTGCTTATCGTGTAGCGCAGGCTATAGAAAGGAATGTATATGTTAAGAATTCATAATGTCAAAGTCAAATTAGGAGAAAAACGTTATGCAAAAGTCATATCACAATATTTGAATGTTCGAGAAAAAGAAATTCGAAATGTAACTTTGGTCAAACAATCTATTGATGCAAGAAGACAAAATGTTCATTTTATATGTAGTTTTGATTTTCAGGTTCGTGATGAAGCGCAGTATTTAAGAAAATTTCCACTGCTTCAACGTGTTCAACCATATCAATATCATTATTTACCATCAAATGATCAAAGTGTCATGATTGTAGGAAGTGGGCCAGCCGGTTTATTTTGTGCCTATGTTTTGGCTATGAGTGGTCAGAAAGTGACTGTTATTGAGCGTGGTCAGGAAATTGAAAAAAGAGAAAAGGCAGTGGCTGATTTGTTAGAAAATGGTTGCTTGCATTGTGAAAGTAATATTGCATTTGGTGAAGGTGGAGCTGGAACTTTTTCTGATGGAAAATTAACAACTGGTATAAAAAATGAACGTATTCGTTATGTATTGGAAACTTTTGTTCAATTTGGTGCGCCAGAGGATATTTTATATCTTCATAAACCTCATATTGGTACAGATTATTTACGTCAAGTTATTCAAAATATGCGTCAATTTTTAATTGAAAAAGGAGTTACATTTTTATTTGAAACACAAATGATTGATTTTAAACAGGAATCAGATAGTTATCATGTTACTGTTTTACATCATGGTCAGACTAAAGTGATGGATACTGATTTACTTGTATTGGCTATTGGTCATAGTGCACGTGATACTTATGAATTACTTTATCAAAAAGGTATGACTCTTGAACAAAAAGCTTTTGCAGTAGGCGTACGTATTGAACAATCACAACAAAAAATCAATCAAATTCAATATAAGAAAAGTGCTTCTTCACCATATTTAAAGGCGGCAGCATATAAACTTGCTGTACAAAGTGGAAAACGAGGTGTTTATACATTTTGTATGTGTCCTGGTGGTTATGTTGTCCCATCACAACATGAAGATGGAACGCTATGTGTTAATGGGATGAGTTATTATGCACGTGATGGTCAAAATGCAAATAGTGCTATTTTAGTCACTGTTTCCACAGATGATTTTGATAGTTCACATCCATTGGCAGGAATTGAATTTCAAAGACAATTAGAAAAGAAAGCATTTATGTTAGGTGGTGGGCATTTTCATGCTCCGGTACAAAAAGCTATGGATTATATAAATAATGAAGTCAATCCATTAGGTAAGATTAAGCCAACTTATCAGCCAGGATATCAGCTTTGTGATTTAAATCAGATATTTCCTGATTTCATTAATCATTCTTTAAAAGAAGGTTTGT
This sequence comes from Massilimicrobiota sp. SW1139, assembly GCF_012027715.1. NCBI lineage: Bacteria > Bacillati > Bacillota > Erysipelotrichia > Erysipelotrichales > Erysipelotrichaceae > Massiliimicrobium > Massilimicrobiota sp. SW1139. Next base: position 9,771 of record NZ_SJOR01000001.1, read on the forward strand.
TATTAATGAATCAAAAGATGCCTGGATTTATTGATGAGGACACAATTTTAACAGGAGTGGAATCAAGAAGTAGTGCACCAGTTAGAATTTTAAGAAATGAAAACTTTCAATCATCAATGAAAGGAATTTACCCAATTGGAGAGGGTGCTGGTTATGCTGGTGGTATTATGTCATCTGCAATTGATGGGATGATGTGTGCGGAACAGATCCTAAAGACGCATAAATAGTGGGAGGAATTATGAATATTGTTATTATTGGATTAGGAAAAGTGGGACAGATGCTGACACATTATTTATCAAATGAAGGATATAATATTGTTGTTATTGATCAAAATAGTCAGAAAGTAGAAAATGTTGTTAACCAATATGATGTTTTAGGAATTAGTGGAAACGGGGCCAATTTTCAAGTCTTACAAGAAGCGGGTGTTGATAAAGCCAATGTTGTTATTTCAGTAACGACATCGGATGAATTGAATATTTTATCTTGTTTATTAGCTAAGCAATTAGGAGCTAAGCACATCATTGCGCGTGTTAGAAATCCTGACTATTCCTTACAAAGTGAAATCTTAAAAAATAAATTAGGATTTTCTATGATTATTAATCCTGAGTTGGAAGCTGCAAATGATATCAGAAGAACAATTTTGTTTGCATCAGCCATGCGTATAGATACTTTTGCAAAGGGAAAAGTAGAAATTATTGAATTACGTATTTGTAATGGAATGAAACTAGATTCTATTGCTTTAAGTCAATTGTCTTCTGTTACAAAATCTCAAGTGTTAATTTGTGCGGTAAAACGTAACGATAAGGTTATGATTCCCGATGGAGATTTTATTTTAAAGGGTCAAGATCATATTTATGTTGTTGGTTCACATAAAGATTTAACAAAGTTTTGTTTAGATGCTGGTTTTGTATCAGAAAAAATCAAACATGTTATGATTATTGGTGGAAGTAAAATTACTTATTATTTAGCAAGACAATTAGCTGTACATGGAATTAAGACAAAGATTTTTGAAAGAAATCATGAGCGCTGTATTCAATTGTCTGAACAGCTGCCATATTCTGTCATTATTGAAGGAGATGGTAGTGATGAAAATATTTTAATGGAAGAAGGCGTCAATAGAAGTGATGCCTTAGTCAGTTTAACAGGATTGGATGAAGAAAATATTGTTTTAGCCCTAGTAGCAAAACAATTAGGTGTAAAGAAATCTATCGCAAAAGTGAATCGTATGAATCTGAATGGTGTTATTGATCAATTAGGTATAGATAGTATTGTTGATCCAAAAGTTTTAGTAACTTCTCAAATTATTCGTTATTTACGTGTCAAAGAAAATCATGATCGTTCTTCTAGTATTCAGACATTATATAAGATTGTCAATGAAGAAGTGGAAGCCGTTGAATTTATTGTTGATGAAAAAACAAAATATTGCAATATTCCATTAGCTCAAGTGAAAACAAAGAAAGATTTATTGATTGGTGGTATTATTCGTCAAAATCAGACAATTATTCCTAATGGTCAGGATGTTTTAAATGTTGGCGATCGTATTATAGTCATTGCTTACCATACCCCTCTTAAAGATATTAATGATATTTTTGAGGAAATTCACTGATGAATAGACGTATGATTTTTTATACGCTTGGTAAAATGCTCATGATTGAGGGGCTGTTGATGCTTTTACCATGCTTGACTGGTATGATTTATCATGAAAAGGAAAGTTTGGCATATCTTATTATTGCAATTTTATTATGCTTTATAGGAAAGCTTATGAGCTTACATAAACCTCAAAATAAAATCATTTATGCTAAAGAAGGTTTTGTAGTCGTTGCTGCAGCATGGATTTTTTTATCCATTTTTGGAGCTATTCCTTTTTGCTTGACGGGTGAAATTCCTTCTTATGTAGATGCCTTGTTTGAAATAGTTTCAGGTTTTACAACAACGGGTTCATCTATTTTAACAGATGTTGAGGCTTTATCACATGCCAGTCTATTCTGGCATAGCTTTTCACACTGGATTGGTGGTATGGGGATTCTGGTTTTTGTCGTGGCATTTTTACCAGATGCCAATGGTTCTACTTTACATATTTTAAAAGCGGAAATGCCAGGTCCTATTGTAGGAAAGTTAGTTTCTAAAATAACAGTATCTTCACAGATTTTATATCAGCTTTATACAGTTTTAACAATTCTTGAAGTCATACTTTTGATGTTGGGTGGAATGCCTTTCTTTGATAGTTTATTAAATAGTTTTGGAACTGCTGGAACAGGTGGATTTGCAATTAAAAATGCTTCAATAGCTTATTATAATAGTGCTTATTGTGATGGAATTATTACCTTTTTTATGATTTTATTTGGTATTAATTTTAATTTGATATATTTTGTTGCGATTAAAAAATTCAAAGCAGCTTTTAAAAGTGAAGAATTACGCTGGTATCTTATTATTATCTTTGCTTCAGCCATTGCGATATCGTTTAATATTTTACCTTTATATCATTCTATTTTTGAAGCTTTTCGTTATGCTATCTTTCAAGTTGGATCTATTATCACGACGACAGGTTACGTCACTGCTGATTATGGACAATGGCCATTATTTTCACAAACAATTTTAGTCTTGTTGATGTTTGTTGGAGCCTGTGCAGGTTCAACAGGTGGCGGGATGAAAGTTTCACGTATTATTATTGGAGTTAAAAGTGCTGTTGCCGAAATGAAGCATATGCTCCATCCACATAGTGTTGTTTCAGTTGTATTTGAAGGGAAACATTTATCGTTATCTACTTTAAATAATATTCATGTTTATTGGGTGCTCTATTTCTTATTGTTTGGTTTATCGTTTTTATTTGTTTCTTTACAAAATATTGATTTTACATCAGCATTTAGTGCTGTTGCGACATGTTTTAATAATGTTGGGCCTGGTCTTGGTGTTGTTGGACCAACAGGAAATTTTTCTAGTTTAACAGATATGTCAAAAATTGTTTTATCATTGGATATGCTGGCAGGTCGTTTGGAGATTTTCCCATTGTTAATGTTCTTTTCACGTTCTTTATGGAAAAAGTAAGAGTTGTTTGTAAAAAAGCAACTCTTTTCATTATGGAATTTTTTGTTATTCTTCACACCATATTTTTTTTTGTCATAAAATGTGATACACTAATAAAAAAGGTGGTTATAAAAATGAGTGCATTAATTGAATTTAAAAATATAGTTAAGAGCTATACAATGGGGGATATTACAATTAATGCCAGTGATGGTGTTGATTTTACTGTTGAAAAAGGGGAATTTGTCGTTATTGTTGGTGCTTCGGGAGCCGGGAAAACGACAATTTTAAATTTGCTTGGGGGTATGGATTCACCAACCAGTGGTTCGATTATCGTGGATGGTGAAAACATTGCCTTATATGATGAAAAAAAATTGACGGAATACAGACGTAATGATATTGGATTTGTCTTTCAATTTTACAATTTAGTTCAAAATTTAACAGCATTAGAAAATGTTGAATTGGCTTCTCAGATTTGTAAAAATCCATTAGATGCACGAAATGTGTTAGAAAGAGTTGGATTATCAGATCGTATGATGAATTTTCCAGCACAATTATCTGGAGGAGAACAACAACGTGTGGCTATCGCCAGAGCGATTGCTAAAAATCCAAAATTGTTGTTGTGTGATGAACCAACAGGAGCATTGGATTATCAAACAGGAAAGGCTATTTTATCATTGCTTAGAGAAATGTGTACAACTTATCAGATGACTGTTATTGTGATTACTCATAATTCTGCTTTGGCACCTATGGCAGATCGTGTTATTCATTTAAAAAATGGAAAAGTGAATGGTATAGAATTAAATGAAAATCCAAAACCAATCGAGGAAATAGAATGGTAAAAAGCAAGAAAAAAGCTTATTGGAAAAATCTGAGAAAGTCTATTTGGGCTTCTAAAGCAAGATTTTTTTCTATTTTTGCAATTGTCTTTTTGGGTGCAGCATTTTTTGCAGGATTGAGAAATACACCAGGAACAATGACAAAATCAATGGATGCATTTTTAGATCAGTATCATTATGCTGATTTAACATACATGGCTTCATTAGGTTTTTCTAAAGAAGATATTCAGGAAATCGAAAATATTGAGGGAATTGAAGCAATTGGATATGGTTATCAATTTGATGCCCTAGTCAATCATAATGATGATTCCTTGTCAGGGATGACTGTTTATGCAAATGATCATTATGATAAAGACATGATTAATAGTCCTTATCTGGTTGATGGACGTTATCCTCAAAAGGATAATGAATGTATGATTGATGAAGAAATGTTATCTGAAGGTTACCAGCTTGGTGATGAAATCTTGATTCATAATGATCAGGGCAAAAAAACATTTCAAATTGTTGGTATTATTAATGATGTTCGTTATATTGCGGTTACTGATCGTGGAACGAATACTTTAGGTGATGGGACAAATTCTGGATATATTGAAATTTTGAATGAAAACAATGATTTTTTAGCTATGCCAGAAGATTTGTATGATTTGCGTGATGAAGATGTTTTGTATAATCAGATTTCTGTTTGTGTTGAAGGGGCAAAAGAGTACAATGTCTTTAGTGAAGAATATGATGATTATATTGAAGATATCAATACAAAAATAAAAAGTACTTTATCCTTAAAAATGAGTCGTTTGTATGAAGACTTAACAAGTGATGCCAAAACACAGTTAGATAAAGCTCAAAAAGAATATGATGAAGGTTATACCACATATCAGGATTCAAAGAATTTATTTGATGAAAAAATATTAGAAGCAAAGATTCAATTAACAAATGCGAAGATAACATTAGCACAAAAAGAAAGTGAATATCTCAAAGCTCAAGCGACCGCTTCTTCGCAAATTGAAGACATGCTTGGAACTATTGAAAATACAAGTCAAGAATTGAAAAGTAATTTAGAAACTTTACAGGCTGAACTTGAAAACTATCAAAATAATTCTATTGAAGATATTTCGCCAGAAGTTCAAAAATCTATTCAGAGCTTGGAAAAAATGGGAGATATATTGAATTCGGCATCTTCTTCGTTAGATGGTTTAACACAGTTAAATGAGGCTTCTATTGCTATAGAAAAGGCAAAACTAGAAATTCAACAACAGGAAAATAAATTAACTTTAGAAGAATTACAGACAAATAACGAATTAGAAAAAGTTCAAAAAGAATTAAATGATGCCAAAACAAAATTGGATGATGCAAAAGATGAAATCAATCAAATTCCAAAAGGAAGATTATATACTCTAACACGTCATGAAAATGCTGGTTTAGTTAATTTTGATTCTAATAGAGAATCTATTGCTTCTATTGCAGATATATTTCCACTGATGTTCTTCTTGGTTTCTGCTCTTGTTTCTTTAACAACTATGACCAGAATGGTAGAAGAACAGCGTGGTCAAAGTGGAACATTACGAGCTCTAGGTTATTCTAAATGGGATGTTATTAAACAGTATATTGTTTATGTTATATTGGCTACTTTGTTTGCATGTCTATTAGGAATTGTGATTGGAACACAATTTTTCCCACGTATTATTTACTATTTATATAATTTAATGTTATTCCAGGTTGATGCACCTATTGCTATCTATTCAAGTTTATGGGTGGCAATAGAAACACTTTTCATTTCTGTTTTTGTTATTTTAGCAGTTACTCTCTTTGTATGTGTGAGTGAGTTGAATTTAATGCCTGCTGTCTTAATGCGTCCTAAGGCACCAAAGATTGGAAAACGTATTCTTTTAGAAAGAATTCCATGGCTTTGGAAACGTCTTTCTTTTAATCAAAAAGTCACGATGCGAAATATCTTTAGATATAAGAAACGTTTCTTTATGTCAGTTATTGGTATTGCAGGTTGTACAGCTTTAATTATTACGGGCTTTGGTATCAAATCTTCTGTATCACAAGTTGTTGATAAGCAATATCAGGATGTCTTTACGTATGATTATCTTGTCCGTATGGAAGATAGTGTATCAACCAAAACAGCACAGGAATATCAAAAAGATCTTTTGAATCGCAGTGAGGTCAGCAATGTTGAATATGTTTTAAATAAAAGTGTTAATCTTTTAAAAGATAAAGAAGATTTGTATGGTTCATTGATTGTGTATCAGTCAATGGATAATATGAAAAATTTTGTTAATTTTAATGATTATCACACACATAAAGATTTGGTTTTAGACGATGAAGGTATTATTCTTACTGCCAAAGCTGCAGAATTGCTGGGAGTAGAAAAAGATGATACGATTGATATCGAATTAGATGAAACTAAATATAATGTTAAAGTATCAGGAATAACAGAAAACTATTTTATGAATTATGTATATATGTCACAGACACTCTATGAATCAGTGACTTCACAAGATTTGGAAGTGAATAATGCATTTTTGATCATGCAAGATGATCGAGATTCAAGTCAAAAAACTTTAGAAACATATATGAAAGAGAAAGGATACGGTAATCTTTCTAATGTTGCATCTATTGGTGAGGAGTTTGATAAACAGGTACAAAGTGTTAACTTGGTTGTTATTATTTTGATTATCTGTGCAGGAGCATTGAATTTTATTGTCTTATATAATTTGACAAATATTAATATTCAGGAACGTAAAAGCGAGATTGCAACAATTAAAGTTTTAGGATTTAGGCGTAAAGAAGTCTATGATTATATTTTTAGAGAAAATGTTCTATTGTCTGTTATTGGATCTTTAGTTGGTATTATCTTTGGTTATTTCTTGCATAAGTTCATTATTATTACGGTTGAGCTAGACATGACTATGTTTATTAGACAAATTCATATAAGTAGCTATATTTATGCAGTACTCATTACTTTAGGTTTCACATATTTCATCAATTTGACAATGCGTCATGTTTTAAATAAAGTAGATATGGTAGAATCTTTAAAAAGTATTGAATAATATAAAATAATCAAGATAAATGGCATCAAATGTTTCATGGTGGAGGAGAAGTTCAAGAAAAATGAACTTCTCCTTTTTTACATAGATATTGGAACAGGAAAGGGTATAGATTTTTATTTATTTGATGATTATCATGCAAGTGATTTTTATAAAAATATTTAAAATTTATATAAAAAATAAATATCTTTATGATTTTTAGAATATTTGAAAAAATAAAGTTATTTTTTGTTGACTTGTATAAAATGTTAAGTATAATAATGAATATATTTAGAAAAAGGGGAGAGATATATGAATATAAAAAAAGTTATGTCTTTAATGGCTGTGTCAAGTATGTTGGTTGCTTGTGGTGGAGGAACTGGTGGTTCTTCAGCTACAGAATTAAAAGAAGGGGATACAATCAAAATTGGATTTGTTGGTCCATTAACTGGAGAAACATCAACTTATGGAATTCCAGTTAAAAATACAATTGAACTTGCCATAGAAGATTATAATAATTCTGATGATGCAAAATATAAAGTAGAATTACTAGCTGAAGATTCTCAAGGTAAGGAAACAGATGCTGTGAATGCTTATAAAAAATTAGTTGGTGAAAAGGTTGTTGGAATTGTTGGTCCTGTTATTACGGCTGAAGGTTTAGCTTTAGGAGAGGCTTCTAAAGCTGATGGAACACCTATTGTTTCACCAAGTACTTCTGGTGATAGTATTACTTTAAATAATGATGGAAGTACAAGAAGCAATTACTTTAGAACATGTTCTAATGACTCAATGGGTGGTCAGACAATTGCAACAGCTATTGGTGATGGTCGTATTAATGTTAAGAAAGTTGCTATTTTAACAAATAGTGGTAGTGATTATAGTCAGGGATGTACAGATTCATTTGTTGCTCAGGCAAATAAAGATGGCACACAAATTGTATTACAAGAAAAATATCCAAAGGATACAAAAGATTTTGGAAGCTATATTACAAAAGTAAAACAATCAGGAGCAGATGCTGTTTATATTCCAGATTATTATGAAATGATTGCAACTATGGTTGGTCAATTTAAAAATGCTGGTTACAATGGTACATTCTTAGGAACTGATGGTTGGGATGGCGTTTTATCAGTTAAAGATGTTGATAAATCTATTTTCAATGGAGCTTATTATACAAATACATTCGATGACCGTGTAGAAGATGTACAAAATTATGTAGCTAAATATAAAGAAAAATATAACAGTGATACAAACATGTTTGGAACAATGGCTTATGATGCAACTTGGGTATTATTGAAAGCAGTTGAAGCTGCTGGAACAACTGATTATGCTAAAATTTGTGAACAGTTAGAAAAGACAAATTATGATGGTATTACAGGTCATTTTGAATTTGATGATCAACATAATCCAACAAAAGAATTGGTTGTTAAAACTATTAAAAATGGTGAATATAGTTATTTAGATTAGAAGAAAAATAAAGGAGATTTTTCTCCTTTATTTTTTTAAGTCAGGAGGTTTACAAATGGAATTTTTAACACAAATTATCAATGGATTAAGTACAGGTGGAATGTATGCACTTGTTGCCATTGGTTATACAATGGTATATGGGATTGCTAAAATGATCAATTTTGCTCATGGTGAAATTATTATGGTTGGCGCATATCTGGCTTATGTGATGACAACTATGGTGCAAGCACCCATTATTGTTAGTGTTTTAGTAGCCATTGCTGGATGTGCTTTATTAGGTGTTGTGACAGAAAAAGTGGCTTATAAGCCCCTTAGAAATAGTGGGAGTTTAGCTGTTTTAATTACTGCTATTGGTGTCAGTTATCTGTTACAGAACTTATTTTTGATTTTATTTGGTTCTGCTGCCAGAACTTTTCCTCAATATATGCCTAGTGGTACAGTATCTTTTTTTGGCGCTCATATTACGTATGTCGCTTTGCTTTCACTTATCTTAACTTTTATTTGTACTGGATTATTGCTTTTGTTTATAAACAAAACAAAATTGGGAAAAGCAATGCGTGCTGTCAGTGAAGATCGAGGAGCTGCAGAATTAATGGGAATCAATGTGAATACAACCATTTCTCTAACATTTGCCATTGGTTCTGGTTTAGGGGCTATTGCAGGTATTATTTATGGTATGAGTTATTCTTTGATTAATCCCTATTTAGGTGCCATGTTAGGTATCAAAGCTTTTATAGCAGCTGTTCTTGGTGGAATTGGAAGTATTCCAGGAGCAATGGTAGGTGGATTGATTATTGGTGTTGCTGAAGCATTTACAATTTCATATATTTCATCTGCTTTTTCAGATGCAGTTGTTTTTGGTATTTTAATCTTTATTTTATTAGTTAAGCCAGCAGGATTGTTTGGTCAGAATATGAGAGAGAAAGTGTAGGTGATAGGGATGAAAAAGAAACAAATAAAAGATTTGATTATATCCTTTATCATGGCGCTGATTATTTATGGAATCATTATGTTTTTAATGAGTGCTGGAATTGTTGACTATTATTGGTCAGGAATTCTCATTATGGCTTGTGTCAATGTTATTTTAGCAACAAGCTTGAATTTAGCGAGTGGTTATTTAGGACAGTTAACTTTAGGACATGCTGGATTTATGTCCGTAGGAGCTTATACATCTGCTTTATGTAGTTTATATCTTCATTTCCCATTTTTATTAAGCTTATTGATTGGTGCTATTGCTGCCTGTCTGATTGGCGTTGTTATTGGTATACCAACATTAAGATTAAAAGGTGATTATCTTTGTATCATTACTTTAGCATTTAATGAAATCATACGTGTTATTATGCTTAATTTAAGTATTACAAATGGTGCCAAAGGATTGATGGGATTTCAAGCAATGAATATTGATTTTTCTGTCTATTTTTTAAGTGCTGTGATTACAATCTATGTCATTTACTGTATTGTTAAATCACGTCATGGGCGTGCCATTATTTCTATTTGTGAAGATGAAACAGCCAGTGAATTATCTGGTATTCCTACATCATATTATAAGATCTTAGCTTTTGCTATTTCTGCTTTCTTTGCTGGGATTGCAGGTGGATTATATGCTCAATATATGGGAATGCTGGTTCCTTCTACATTTGATTATAATAAATCAGTAGAAATTCTGGTTATGGTAGTATTAGGTGGATTAGGAAATTTAAAAGGTTCTATTATAGCAGCTATTATCATGACGATATTGCCAGAGTATTTAAGAGCATTTGCGGATTATCGTATGTTACTTTATGCAATTGTTTTAATTGCTGCAATGATTATCAAAGAAAAAAATTTAGTGCCTCGTATTAAAGCTAAATTTTTTAAGAATAAGACAGTGGAGGTGGATGACTGATGAGTTTGTTAAAAGCAGAGGGATTAGGAATCCAATTTGGTGGTTTAAAAGCTGTTGATGAGTTTAATTTTGAAATGGATAAAGACCAATTATATGGTTTGATTGGACCAAATGGAGCTGGAAAAACAACTGTATTTAATTTGTTGACAGGTGTTTATAAACCAACGAGTGGACAAATACTTTTTGATGGGAAGTCACTTTTAAAGATGACACCTACGCAAATTACACAATTAGGGATTGCAAGAACATTTCAAAATATTCGTTTGTTCAAAAAAATGAGTGTTATTGATAATGTTAAGGTTGGATTGCATCATTCTCAAAATTATTCATTATTATCATCTATTCTTCATCTTCCAAGTTATTTTAAAGGTGAAGAGGCTATGCAGGAAATGGCTATGAGCTTACTTCGTGTTTTTGATCTAGAAAAATATGCTGATGTCAAAGCTGGAAATTTACCATATGGAAAACAACGTAAACTAGAAATAGCAAGAGCACTTGCAACGTCACCTAAACTTCTTTTGTTAGATGAACCTGCAGCTGGTATGAATCCTATTGAAACAGAAGAATTAATGGAAACGATAAAGATTGTAAGAGAAAAATTTTCTATTGCGATTTTATTGATTGAACATGATATGAAACTTGTTATGGGGATTTGTGAAAAAATTGCAGTTTTAAATTTTGGTACAGTCTTAGCATTTGGGACTCCAGATGAAATTAAAAATAATCCTGATGTGGTTGCAGCATATTTAGGACATGAAGAATAGGGGGATGACCATGTTAAAAGTTGATCATTTAAATGTTTATTATGGTGTGATTCATGCGATTAAAAATGTAAGTTTTGAAGTGAATCAAGGTGAGATTGTGGCTTTGATTGGAGCTAATGGGGCTGGAAAGACATCTATCATGCATGCTATTAGTGGATTGGTAAAACCTAAAAGTGGTACGATATCTTTTATGGGGGATGAGATTACAAAACTTCCTGCACATAAAATTATTGCTAAAAATTTAGCTCAAGTTCCTGAGGGTAGACGTATTTTTGCTCAATTAACGGTTCAAGATAATTTGGAAATGGGTGCTTATTTACGTACGGATAATAAAATAGGACAAGATTTAGAAAAGGTCTATCAAAGATTTCCACGTTTAAAGGAACGTAGAAATCAATTGGCTGGAACACTGTCAGGTGGAGAACAGCAGATGTTAGCAATGGGGCGCGCACTAATGTCAAAACCAACGCTATTATTGTTAGATGAACCATCAATGGGGTTATCACCTATTTTGGTTAATGAAATTTTTGACATTATTAAAAGTATTAATAAAGATGGAGTAACGGTATTATTAGTTGAACAAAACGCAAATAAAGCACTTTCAATTGCTGATCGTGCCTATGTTCTTGAAACTGGAAATGTTATTGTATCAGGGAAAGCCAATGAAGTTGCAAATAATCCCAAGGTAAGAGAAGCTTATCTTGGTTAAAGAAGATTGAAGAATCTTCTTTTTTTTAATGAATATTGAGACCGTTTTGTTTTGTTGTTAACAAACGATCACCATATGCTTTTAAAATAAACGAAATGTAAATCAGACTTATAAGATAACATGCATCATGACGTAATGATAGTGAGCAAATAAATGGATGAATTATATAAATGAATAAACCACTTAATAAACACCATAAAATAAAATATATCAAACATATTCTCCCTTGATAATTGAAAGCATGATGAGAATAATCCCAACATTGAGTGTGAAAAAATCGCTCAATATAATAACTACTTAATAATTCTAATAAAGTCATACAAATTCCACCGATAAGACATACGAAAAATGGATGAAAATACTGAAGATAGGGTTGGCATAATATAAGGATACAAGCACCAAAACCATATAAGGGAATAAATGGCCCATTCAATAAACCTGATGAGATCCATTTTTTGCGAAATAACGAAACATAAATAGATTCAAGCCAATATCCTAAAAAACAATAAATTGAAAAATAGACAATAATCATAGCATTCTCCTTTTCAACTCATTCTATGAAATGAAGATAATAATATGTCTAAAATTGATTAAAAAGTGAATACTTTGTATAGAAAAATGATAAAAAACAAAAAAATATCAAAAAAAGTTAATTCAAAAAATATTGATACAATCAACAAAATTTTAATTTCTTAAGAATTTCTTAAGAAAATTGTGGACTTTTTGTGAACGTTGTTTTATAATTCTAAGTGGGTATATTATTGAAAGGAGGCAACGAATGGATAGTAATATTAAGACGAATTTATTGGAAATTATGCAAGAGCATGTTTTAAAACGTAAAGCTATGTTCATTCCGATGTTATGTATTTCAACATTTGGTTTGGTTGGTTATGCTGCTGTCGATAAAGAAAAACCTACAATCGAAGCTAATAAGATTGAAGTTCTTTATGGGACAAAGCTAGATAAAACGATGTTTGCTATTTCTGATAATCGTGATTCCCTAGACGCTATGGATGTAAAAATTGATGATACATCATATGATGCATATCAATTAGGTATATATAACGTCGAAGTAACTGCAACCGATATGTTCTCAAATTTAAGTACAAAGGTTGTTCAAGTAGAAGTTGTTGATAAAACTGCTCCTGAATTGAATCCGGTAGGAGATAGTCAAGGTTATGTTATTGATGTTGAAGCAAATGGTAGTCAAGATATCGCTCAATATGTCAATGCATCTGATAATGTTGATGGAGATGTTACACCATTTATTGAAACAGACAAGAAACTCGATACTTCAAAATTAGGATCTCAAATGATTGAATTGAGTGTTTCAGATAACGCTGGAAATCAAACTCAACAAACATATGAATTCTATGTATCAGATACGACTGCACCTACTATTAGTTACAAGAAGGGATCTACAGTTACAGTAGACTATGGTTCTCAATTTGATTATTTAGATTATATCAAAGTGACTGATAACTTTGATAAGAAAGTGAAATCTATTGAAGTAGATGGAACTGTTGATACTAAGAAAGATGGAGAAAAAACTTTAAAAATTACTGCTAAAGATTCTTCTGGTAATGCATCTGAAGAAACATTAAAAGTTAAAGTTGGTGACTTAAGTGCACCTAAGATTAGTTTATCTAAGTCTTCAGTACAAATTACTAAAGGTAAGAGCTTTAATGCAAAAAGTTATCTAGAAAGTGCAACTGACAACAAAGATGGAAATGTGACTTCTAAAGTCGAAATCAGCAATCCAGTTAATACAAATAAAGCAGGAAAATATACTGTTGAATATAGTGTTACTGATAAAGCTGGTAATTCAAGTTCTAAAACTTTGAAAGTTACTGTTGTAAATCCAGATGACATTGCTCCTAATCAAGGAATGGTAGCTACTGCTCAATCACGATTGGGTTGTCCATATCAATGGGGTGCAACTGGACCAAGTTCATTTGACTGTTCAGGATTTACTCAATGGGTATATCGTAAGAACGGCAAGAGTATCCCACGTACATCTGGAGCACAAAAAAGTGGAGGAAGAAAAATTTCTTTATCTCAAGTGAAACCAGGTGACATTGTATGGCGACCAGGCCATGTAGGAATCTACGTTGGTGGAGGAAGAGTTATTCATTCACCGACAACAGGATCTGTTGTTAGTTATACAAGTTTAAGTGGATTTACTTGTGGTGTAAGATATTAATGATGAAAAACTGTAATGAATGATTTCATTACAGTTTTTATTTTGTTATAATAGGGCTAAGGTTAGGTGATGAATATGTATATTGGAAGCCATACTTTAATGAAAAGATATGATGAATGTTTATTGAAACACGGTTATACAATTGAACAATTGGTTGATAAAGCAAGTGATTGTTTGTTGAAACATATCCATGGTGAATCATTTAGTATTGTTTGTGGGCCAGGTAATAATGGTGCAGATGGGCTTTCTCTGGCTATTAAACTTTATCAACAGAAAAAGAATGTACAAGTTTTTATATTTGAAAACACGAATCATCTTTCAAAAGCCAATGCTTATTATTTGCAGAAATGTTATGATTTGTCTCTTCCTGTTTATTTATTTCAGCAGGATAATTTAGAAGAATTGATTAGTTATATGACGGCTTGTGATACAATTGTTGATGCAATATTTGGCTTTGGGTTGAATAGCTCACCACGAGGTATTTATCAAAGTGTTATTGAAAGTATTAATCAACTCTATGATCAGGAAGTCATTGCTGTAGATATTCCTACTGGTCTTCAATGTGATTCAGGAAAACCATATCAAAGCGTCATTTATGCAACTTCAACAATTACTTTGAGTGCTATGAAAAATGGATTTCTTAATCCTGATAGCTACTTTTTTACGGGAAAAGTTATTGTTGAAAAACTAGATGTTGATGATGTGAGTGAAGAAGCTGGATTGTATCAGATGGCAGATGATAAAATGATGTTTCCGCTTTTAAAAGAAAGAATTTTTGATGGATATAAAGGCACATATGGACATACTTGTCTTATTACAGGATGCATGGAATATAAAGGAGCAGCTTTGTTAAGTGCAAAAGGTTGTGTTTATAGTGGTAGTGGAATTACGACAGTTATGAGTGATCAGGAAGTTATACATGCATTAACTCAATTCTGCCCTGAAGCAACTGCGGTTTTAAGGCCTCCTATTTTACAGAAAGAAGATTTCCTTCGATATGATGCTATATTAATTGGATGTGGACTAGGTCAAAGCTTAGATAGTTATCGTTATGTTATTGATGTTTTAGAAAAAACAAAACAACCTCTCGTTATAGATGGTGATGCTTTAACGATTTTATCAGCACATACTGATTTATTAAAACAGCAAAATCGAGATATTATTTTGACTCCACATTTAGGTGAATTTCAGCGTTTATGTCCATTCGACAGTCAGGATGATATGTTATTGGTTGCTCAAGATTTTGCAAAAGAGCATCATGTTGTTTTGGTGTTAAAAGGACCTTATACCATAGTGACAAATGGTCAGGAATCATATCGTATTCGTGCAGGAAATAAAGCTATGGCAACTGGAGGAATGGGCGATGTCTTAGCTGGAATAATTACAAGTCTTGTAGGACAAGGTTATCCTGCCTTACAGGCTGCAATGTTGGGTGTTTTCATACATGGATATACCGGTGATCTTTTAGCTAAAGAAGCCTATACTGTGATTCCGTCAAAGTTAATTGAATTTATTCCAAAAGCTATGAATAATATGATAAAAAGTAACCCGGAGGTTACTTCATAGAAATTAATGTAATATTGCGATGAGGACTTTTATTTCTTCGATAGGAGAAAAAGAGGTCCTCATTTTCAATTGTACAGTATGGAGAAATGGTTATATTTTTTTGCGGCACTTGAAGATTAAGCAATTGTTGTTGAATTAAACCTTTACTATTCAATAAATAAGCTCCATCTTCTTTTTGAATATAAAAATCATGTGTATCAAAAGACATTTGTTTAACCAAATCAATAATATCATCTTTTGCTTCAAAATTTCTTTGTTCAATGGATGGTCCAATATAGGCATAAATCATTTGAGGATTACAATTTTCATGAGTTATTAAATGTTTTGTGACTTTTCCAACTATTTCATTTACGGTTCCTTTCCATCCACTATGAATAGCGGCAACAATTTTCTGATCTCTGCAATATAATAAAACAGGACAGCAATCAGCATGAAAAGACCACAGCCATAAATGGCGATCACGTGTATATAAAGCATCATAATTGTCAAATGCATCCTCTTGACTCCACATACCTCTACCTCCATCTTGAAGTTGAACTTTTAAAAAGTTTGTGGTATGTCGTTGATGTGTTGCAACCATATGATTTAAATCAGTATGCAAAATTTGAGCTAATTTTTCTCGATTCTTTAAAACCTGTTGATCATCAATACCATTGAAACTCATATTCATGAGCTCTCCGTTACAATAACTGCATGTTGTATAAGCTTCAATTTCATGAAAACAATCCCATTTGATGAATTTCATTATAAAACTCCTTTCATTTGCCCTACCTCTTTTAAAAATATAACATACATTAAAGTGAAGGAGGGATTAATTATGTTTCAACAATCTTGTGGTTGTCAAAATATGAATTCATGTTCATGTCAAGGACAACAAATGAATTTTGGAAGTGTCAATGGTTGTCCACGTCCACAACCTTTAGTAGCTCCTAGAAGAGTTTGTGTGACAAATCAAATTACACCTGTTGCTCAGCCTGTGATTTGTCCAATTGAATGTCGTCGTGTCAACCATTGCATGTATTATCCAGTATTTTATCCTGTTTATGAGCAAACATTTGTCAATGCTCCAAATATGAACTCTATGAATTCACCTTTCTCATATCGTTAAAAATAGTTTCATCAGGATCAATGTAAATCGTTGAGTAATGTGAAAGTATCACTTGTCCCGGTTTAGCACCCTGTGGCTTTTTTAGCGTTTTAACCAAGGTATAATTGACAGGAACTGAAGAACTGTGTTTACCTTTGGAAAAGTAAGCAGCTATTTGACTTGCTAAACGAATGGTATATTCATCTAGATTCTGACTATGCACAATGACATGGCTTCCAGGCATGTCCTTGACATGAAACCACATATCATTTTTAGAAGCCATCTTAAAGGTAAGATAATCGTTTTGCAGGTTATTCTTACCTACATAGATTTGTATATTGTCTTTAGTAAGATATTGTTCAATATGCAATTTTTTTGGTCGATGCACCTGTTTGGTTTTTTTCTTTTTCAAATAACCTAAATTTTCTAATTCTTCTTTCATTTCTAATGCATCATAATAGGAAGCATTTTCCATCAGTGTGATAAGACTATCAAAATAAAGAATTTCATTTTCGACAATATCTATCTGTTCTTGAAGATGTGTTAAAGCTTTTTTTGCTTTTTGGTATTTTGCATAATACTTATTTGCATTTGTTTTACCATCATATCTTTCATCTAAAGCGATAGTCATCATACTACCATCATAATAATTTTCAACAGTGACTTCTTTTTGTCCTTTAGAAATCAGATGGAGATTAGCAAATAAAAGATCACCTTTAATACGTAAATCATCACTGTTTTGTGATTCAAAAAGAGTTTGTTTTAATTTATTAAGTTTATTGATGTTTCTTTGATATTCATTTTGAATAAATTTTGCTAAATCTGAAGTCTGTTGCTTGATACGATCTTTTTCATCAATTAAATCATAGTGTTTATCTAAACCATCAAATAAAGGATAAATTTCTCCGTTACACTGTAGATGCGTTAAAGGAATAATATGAAAATATTCCTTATCTTGATATTTGTGGATATAGATATTTTGTGAGTGATGTAATAATTGAATAATGTCTTGAAAAGTTTCTCCATGATGGATACGATAAAGAACTTCTTTTGAGAGTTCAGGAGAAAACCCTTGATAAGTTTTTGTCAGATTATCTGTTTCCATCCATTCACTTGTAAAAGGATTTTTCTTTTCAATTAAAGGGGGTTGATTATAAGTTGCTCCTGGCTGTAAAATACGAGCACTCATAGCGGGAGAAACACGTTTTAAACAATCAATGATTTTATTGTTGTCATATGTCAAGATTGCATTAGAATGTTTACCCATGATTTCTAGATAGAGATGATATTTAACAGTATCTTTGAGCTCATTTACACCAATCAGTTCAATATCTACAATACGATCAAGTTGAATCTGAGAAATTTTTTCAATATAAGCTCCTTCCAGATGCTTTCTCAAAAGCATTGTTAAAGCATTAGGGCTGGCTGGAGTTGGATAAGATAATTGAGTTAATTGAATTCTTGCATATACAGGATGTATTGAAATCAATAATTTGAAATTTTCTCTTTGTGAACGAATATGAAATAAAAGTTCATATTGAGAAATTTGATAGATTTTATTAATTTTTCCTCGTGTTAATTGATTTTGTAGTTGTTCTACAACACGAGATAGCATAATTCCGTCATAAGCCATATTTCATCACCGATAAATAGTATAACATATTTCAAAAAGAATTGACATTAATGTTTCATTCATGTAACATTGTTTCAAAAGGTGGTGGAGAGATTGAAAAAGGGGCTTTTAATCATTCTAAGTGGTCCAAGTGGTGTTGGGAAAGGAACAGTTCGTCAGGAACTTTTTAAAGATGAGAGTTTAAATTTAGCTTATTCTATATCTATGACAACAAGAAAACCTCGTCCAACTGAAAAAGAGGGAATTGATTATTTCTTTGTGAGTGAAGAAGAATTCAAAGAGAAAATTGAAAAAGGTGAATTGCTTGAATATGCTCAGTTTGTTGGAAACTATTATGGGACACCTCAATTTTATGTTGATCAGTTATTAAGTGAAGGGAAAAACGTTGTATTGGAAATTGAAGTTCAGGGTGCTTTGCAGGTGATGGCAAAATGTCCTCATGCTTTAACCATTTTCTTAGTACCCCCATCACTTGAAGAATTGGAACGTCGTATTCGTGGGCGTCGTACTGAAGAAGAAAGTATCGTTCAAGAAAGACTTGCAAAAGCAAGAAAAGAAATTGCAACAAAAGACGAATACAAGTATGTTGTTGAAAATGACGATGTTGTTGCTGCAAAAGAAAAAATTGCTAAAATTATTAAAGAAAATTTATAAAGCACCTTATGGTGTTTTTTTATTTGAGAAAAGAATTGACATGGGTTTCATTTTTATGACATGATATATTTAAGAATGTTTAGGAGGTATCTTATGAAAAAGAATCAGTGTTGTCCTAAGTGTCAAAGTCAGGATATTCTTTATGTTCCAGCTAAAGGGGTTTTCAGACGTAATGCTTATCAGGATATTGTTGTTGATGATCGTAAGCTAAAGGTTGAACAATATATTTGTAAAAAATGTGGTTATGTGGAAACATATGTCCATGATGATGATCTCAAAAAGATGGAGGAACTGTAAATTATGGATATCTGGGAAAAAATGTATTTGAAAGCTAAGGAACAATATCAACCTCATGAAGTTTCACCATTTATTTATGCACATCATGTTGTTTGTGCTTTGGAAAGTGAAAATGGTGAAATATATACTGGATTTTGTATAGAAAGCTGTAGTGGAGTGTTAGATTTATGTGCTGAAAGAGTTGCAGCATTGAATATGTATATGCAAAGTCAACAGACTATTGTGAAAAGAATGATTGCTTTTCGTGATCGTCCTCCATATGGAGGCGGGAGTGGGATGCCTTGTGGAGCTTGTCGTGAGTTTTTTATGCAATTGAATGAAAAAAATCAGGATATGGAAATTATGGTCGATTTTGATACGAGAGAAACTGTGACTTTAAAGGAACTTTTGCCTTTATGGTGGGGAGAAGAGAGATATCAAAATGAAAATCAATAGGACAGTCATGAAGACTGTCCTTTATAAATGAAAAAGGTCTTGGAATTATTTTAAAAAAAGTAAATTTATGATAGAATAGTGCAATAGGCAGGTGAGGATATGTATATTGTCAAAGTGTTAGTTGAACATCCTGTACATGCACTGGATACAACATTTGATTATTTGAGTGAAAAATCATTGCTTGTAGGTGTACGTGTATGGATTCGTTTTGGTTATCAAAAAATTATTGGTTATGTTGAAAATGTTGAAGAAACACATTTTTCAAAATCAGAGTTAGAACAACGTGCTGGTTTTCGCTATCAATATATTTTAGATGTTATTGATGAAGAACCGTTATTAAATGAAGAGTTACAGACATTGGCTAATCAGTTATCACGTATGACATTATCCCCACGTATATCATGTTTGCAGGCGATGTTGCCAACGCAATTAAAACCGAGTACTCACCAAACAGTAGGTATCAAAACACAACAGGTTGTTCACCTAGTTGAAGGAACTTATGCCAAAACAATCAAACAACAGGAATGTATGGCTTTTTTACAAGAACATCCAGATATTCCTGTTAAGGATATTCCATACAGTCGAGCTTTGCTTGATAATTTAAAAAAACAAGGATGTATTGAAATTGTTGAAAAAGAAGTTTATCGTCAGCCATTTTCAATTGAACATCAATCAAAACATATTCAATTAACAACACAGCAACAAAAAGTTGTGGATGGGATTTTGGCTCATCAAGGGAGAGTTGCTTTATTACACGGTGTTACAGGATCTGGGAAAACAGAAGTTTATTTAGCTTTAGCTGCTCATTATATTCAACAAAATAAGTCTGTTATGATGCTGGTTCCAGAAATTTCATTAACGCCTATGATGGTAGAAGTTTTTAGACAACGCTTTGGCAATCAGGTTGCGATTTTGCATTCCCGTTTATCACAAGGTGAAAAATATGATGAGTATCGTCGCATCAAACGCCAGGAAGTTAAAATAGTTGTGGGCGCCAGATCTGCTGTCTTTGCGCCATTAGAAAATATAGGCATAATTATTCTAGATGAAGAGCATGATGCCAGCTATAAACAGGAAGCAAAACCACGTTATTTAACCTCACAAATTGCTAAAATGCGTGCAAAAACGCATCATGCCGGTGTTGTTTTGGGAAGTGCAACTCCATCTTTGGAAAGTTATGCCAGAGCTTTAAAAGGGGTTTATGATTTATATGAATTACCTGAGCGTATTAATCAAAAACCATTACCACAAGTAGAAATAGTGGATATGATTCAAGAAACACGTCAGCGTAATTATTCATTATTTTCCAGAAAAATGAAACAAAGTATTCAACAGACAATTGATAAAGGTGAACAGGTTATTTTGTTATTAAATAAAAGAGGTTATGCTTCTTATGTACAATGTCAGGATTGTGGAGAAGTATTAAAATGCCCGCACTGTGATGTCACTTTAACTGATCATCGCAGTGAGCATAAATTAAAATGTCATTATTGTGAATATATGATAGATTATCCTCATGTTTGTCCTCGCTGTGGTTCAAATCATTTAAAGAGTGTAGGTTATGGAACGCAGAAAATTGAAGAAGAAATAGAAAAAAGCTTTAGTGGGGCTAAAGTGATTCGTTATGATGTGGATACAACCCGTCAAAAAAATGGGCATTTGAAATTGCTTGAAAGGTTTAGAAATAAGGAAGGAAATATTTTATTGGGTACACAAATGATTGCGAAAGGATTGGATTTTGAAGATGTCACATTTGTTGGTGTTTTAAATGCTGATTTGAGTTTGAATATTCCAGATTTTCGTGCCAGTGAAAGAACTTTTCAGCTTTTGTGTCAGGTATCTGGTCGAAGTGGAAGAGGGCAAAAACAAGGACATGTTATTATTCAAACATATAATCCAGAACATTATGCCATTACTTGTGCTGCCAAACATGATTATATTGCTTTCTTTCACCAGGAAATGCAATATCGTCAAAAAGCCAAATATCCGCCATATTGCCATATGGTCAGCATTTTGATTCAATCGCCTCATGAGGAACTTATACATAGTGTTGCGATAGATGTTAAAAATTATTTATTGGTACAT
Source organism: Massilimicrobiota sp. SW1139 (assembly GCF_012027715.1). Classification (NCBI taxonomy): domain Bacteria; kingdom Bacillati; phylum Bacillota; class Erysipelotrichia; order Erysipelotrichales; family Erysipelotrichaceae; genus Massiliimicrobium; species Massilimicrobiota sp. SW1139. The sequence continues at coordinate 31,442 of NZ_SJOR01000001.1, forward strand.
AGTCAACAAACCGTTATTTTAGGTCCTGCTAGAAGTGCAATCTATAAAATGCAGGATATTTATCGAGAACGTATACTTGTTAAATTTTTACATTCACAAGATATTTATGAAGCTTTATGCGTTATGAATGATTATTATAATAAACAACAGAAAGGAAAGGTAAGGATCGTTTGTGATTTTAATCCATACTCACAAATATAATTATGGAAAGACAGATAGCATTAGAAATATTATTAAAATTTAAACAAGATAAAAGTTATTTAAATCTAACCATTAATGCCTATTTTAATCGTTATGATTTAACACGACAACAAAAAGATTTTATCACAAGAGTTGTTTATGGAACAGTTCAAAATATGTTGTTATTGGAATATATATTAAAGCCACATCTTCATATGCGTGTTAAAACATATGAAAAGATGCTTTTACTGATGAGTCTTTATCAGCATGAAATGATGGATTCTATTCCAGATTATGCTATTATTAATGAAGCTGTAGAATTAGCCAAAAAGAAAAAAGGAATGAAAACTGCACGTTTTATCCATGCTATTTTACAAAAGACTTTTCAATCATCTTATCAATTGGATGATTTGCCACCATTAGAAAGAATATCCATTGAAACAAGTCATCCATTATGGCTGGTAAAAATGTTTGATAAACAATATGGCTATGAAGAAACAAAACGTATTTGTTATGCTTTTTTAGAAGTGCCTCATCATTGTGCGAGAGTGAATACACTGCTTACTTCAAAAGAGGCTTTGTTGAAAGATTCAAAGTGGCAAGAAGCAAAACTGTCACCTGATGGTCTTTATTATTCAGGACATCATATTGCTTCTGATGAAGCTTTCATAAAGGGGTATGTGACAATCCAGGATGAATCTAGTCAACTTGTAGCCAGGTTATTGAATCCTCAAGCAAGTGATTATGTTTTAGATATGTGCTGTGCGCCTGGCAGCAAGACAACGCATTTAGCGATGCTTATGAATAATCAGGGATCAATTGAAGCTTATGATTTATATGCGCATAAAATAGATTTGGTTCAACAGCAAATACAACGCCTTAAAGTTAAAAATGTGCATACACATGAAGGTGACTCTACTTTGCTTAAAGATGTGTATCCAGCTGAGTCTTTTGATAAAATTCTATGTGATGCACCATGTAGTGGATTGGGAGTTCTTGCCAGAAAACCTGAAATTAAGTATCATGAGAGTTCGGCAATGGATGAAATGATAGCTATACAAGAAAAATTATTAGAAAATGCATATTTTTTATTGAAAAAAGGTGGTAATATTGTATATAGTACATGTACACTCAATAAAAAAGAAAATGAAAAACAAATAGAAAAATTCATGACAAAGTATCCTGATATGAAGAAAAGAAAAGAATTAACAATTTTACCATATCAGTATCATAGTGATGGTTTTTATATGTGTCTATTAGAAAAGGAATGAAAATATGAAATCAATTTATGATTATACACAAGAACAGATGATTGAAGAATTTAAAGAACTTGGAGAAAAGAAATTTAGAGCAACACAAGTCTTTGAGTGGCTATATCGTCAAAATGTACAATCGTTTGAACAGATGAATAACTTATCATTAGATTTAAGAGAAAAATTATCTCAAATCTATCAGATTGGACCAATGAAAATTGAAACAAAACAGGTTTCTCAAGATGGAACAATTAAATATCTTCTTCAACTGGAAGATGGAGGTTTTATTGAAACGGTATTAATGGTTCATGATTATGGAAGAAGTTTATGTGTCACAAGTCAGTTGGGATGCAATATGGGATGCCGTTTTTGTGCCAGTGGTTTACTCAAAAAACAAAGAAACCTGACTGCTGGAGAAATGGTCAATCAAGTACTGACAGTTATGCAAGATACACAGGAAAGAATCAGTCATGTCGTTGTCATGGGAACGGGAGAACCTTTTGATAACTATGATGCTGTCATGGATTTTGTTCGTATTATTAATCATCCTAAAGGTTTGGCTATTGGTGCTAGACATATCACAATTTCTACTTGTGGTTTATGTCATCAGATTGAACGTTATGCCAGTGAAGGAATTCAAACCAATTTAGCTATTTCTTTACATGCACCAAATAATGAAATTAGGGATCAATTAATGCCCATCAATAAGCGTTATCCAATGGAACAGTTACGACAATCTATTGAAAATTATATTCAACAGACGAATCGTCGTGTGACTTTTGAATATATTCTTTTAAAGGGAGTTAATGATGAATTAAAACATGCCAGACAGTTAGCTCATTACATCAGAGGGCTTAATGCCTATGTCAATTTAATTCCTTATAATGCTGTTGATGAACATGGATATCAACAGTCAGATAGAGAAACTGTTGAGGCATTTAAAAGTGAGTTATTGCGTCTAAAAATGAATGTAACTTTACGTAAAGAACATGGACGTGATATAGATGGGGCATGTGGGCAACTGCGTGCCATGAAGGTAGGTGAACAACATGCAAGTCATCATGAAAAGTGATATTGGACGCATGAGAAAAGTGAATCAGGATTATGTCCGTTGCTATCAAAAAAGTGATCATGAATGTTTGGTTGTTTTATGTGATGGAATGGGTGGACATAACGCAGGTGAAATTGCTTCACAAATGGCTTGCGATGATATTATTGAAAATTATCAGCAACAAGAGTCTTTAACTGATACAAGTCAAATTCATGATTGGATTTTATCAGCTATTCAACATGCTCATATGATTGTTGAATCAAAAAGCCATGAATCTCAAGAATTTGAAGGTATGGGAACAACAATAGTTCTTGTTTTATGTATTCATGACAATATTTATATTTCTCATGTTGGTGATTCGAGAGTTTATTGGGTTACTGATGAATTTATTCAATTAACAAGGGATGATACTTTGGTGAATGTTCTTGTTGATTCGGGGACAATTTCACAAGCTGAAGCAAGATTTCATCCTCAAAAGAATATCTTATTACAGGCTGTAGGAGTCAGTGATTCATTGAATCCTTCTTTTCTTGAAAAACAAATCAATGATGGGTTTTTATTGGTCTGTTCAGATGGGTTATATAATTCACTGAGTGATGAACAGATGATGAATATTTTGCATGCTCAGGAAGATATTGAAACGAGGGCTAGTCAGTTGATGGATGCTGCCAATACATATGGTGGGCAAGACAATATCAGTTTTGCACTTATTTTGACAAAAGGAGTTGTTAATTTATGAGTTCAATCAATAAAACGATTGCTGGACGTTATCAATTGAAAAGATTAATTGGACAAGGTGGAATGGCTGATGTTTATGAGGCTGAAGATTTAATTTTAAAAAGAACAGTGGCTGTTAAAATTATGCGTTCATCATTAACAGGGGATCCAGTTTATGTGACACGTTTTCATCGTGAAGCCAGTGCGGCTGCGGCTTTGTCACATAAAAATATTGTTGAAATTTATGATGTTGGTGATGAAAAAGATGACTATTATATTGTCATGGAATATGTACCAGGTCAAACTTTAAAAGAATTGATTCATAAACGTGGTGCTTTACATTACGTAGAAGCTGTTGATGTTATGAAGCAGGTTGTTAGTGCTACTGCTAAAGCACATTCTATTGGTATTATACATCGTGATTTAAAACCTCAAAATATTATGGTTACTGATAGTGGGGTTGTCAAAATTGGTGATTTTGGAATTGCATCTATTCAATCATTATCACAGGTGACACAAACAGATACAATTATGGGTTCTTTACATTACTTGGCACCTGAAATTGCCCGTGGAGAGAAAGCAACTGCACAAAGTGATATTTATGCTTTAGGGATTGTCTTTTATGAGTTGCTTCGTGGTGAAGTTCCATTTAATGGGGAATCTCCAGTTAATATTGCTTTAAAACATATGCGTGATGAAATTCCTTCTGTTTGTGCTTTTAATCCATCTATCCCTCAATCGGTTGAAAATATTATTATTAAGGCAACTGCTAAAAATATAAAAGATCGTTATGCAAGTGCTTCTGAAATGTTGGAAGATTTGAATCATTGTTTGGAAGCAGCCCATATCAATGATGAAAAAATAACATTTGATTATGAGGAAGATGATGAATTAGCAACAATTGTTGCTGAAGATAAAGACTTTTTTACACAGTCACAGACACATTTACCAATTGAAGAAGAAACAGAAGAAGAAACAAAACGTTCACATAAAAAGATGCTGATGATTATTGGTGGTAGTGTTGTCGCAGCATTAGCAATTTTAATTGCAGTCTATTTTCTGCTTTTACGACCTTCACAATCATTTGAAATGCCTGATGTAGTGAATTTGACAGAAGCTGAAGCTATCACTTTGTTAGAAGATAGAGGCTTGGAAGTTAAAGGTCATGTCACTTATGAATTGAGTGATGATGTTGAAGAAGGAAAAGTGATTGAAAGTGATCCTCTTGCAAAAGCAAATGTTAAAAAAGGTGATGAGGTTCATTTGGTTGTTTCTTCTGGACAATATATCGTCATTGAAGATTATGTCGGTAAAGATTATGCTACTATTGCAGATCAACTTGAGGAATTAGGCTTTAAAGTCAATAAAGAAGATAGAATTGATGAAGCTTCAAAAGGAACTATTTTAGAACAATCTTTGGATGCAGGAGAGAAAATTGATCCAAATAGTGACAATAAAACAATAACATTGACAGTTTCACAAGGATATAGTGCTGAGGTTCCAAATGTTTATGGTCAAGATATTCAAAAAGCTAAAAGTATTTTGACAGAAGCAGGATTTACTGTAGAGTTAAGTGTATTAGAACCACCAACATCAGTCGAAGAGATTAAAACTATGAAAATCAATGTTGTAGAAGAACAGTCACTTGATGCTTTTACAACAGTTTATAAAAAAGGTGAAAAAATTGTTTTGTATTATTATGATAAAAAACCAGAAATTCCTGAAACTCCTGAAACTCCTGCAGAAAACGAAAATAATAATACAACGACACCAAGTACTGACACTCCGTCTTCTTCACAAGTAACAGGAACAAATCAGATAACAGGACAACAATGAGGTAGAGAAAAACAATGCAAAAAGGACAGATTATTAAAGCTTTGGCAGGATTCTATTATGTCAAGTCACAGGGACAAGTTTATCAATGTCGTGCCCGTGGAAAATTTAGAAAAGATTCTTTAAAACCATTGGTTGGAGATTATTGTGAATTCTCTATTGAAAATCAAAATGAAGGATATATTTTATCCCTGTTACCAAGAAAGAACAGTCTTATTCGACCTCCAATCTGTAACGTTGATCAGGCTTTACTTGTTTTTTCTGCTAAAGAACCAGATATGAATTTATTACTGTTAGATCGTTTTTTGATTTTAATTGAACATCTTCAGATTCAACCAATTATTTGTATATCAAAAATGGATCTTGTGGATTCAAGTTTGATATATCATCAAATGAAACCTTATGAAGATGCAGGATATCAGGTTCTATATGTGAGTTCTAAACAAGAACAAGGGATAGAGGCTGTTAAGAATATTTTTAAAGATAAAGTAACAGTTGTTACTGGACAAAGTGGTGTTGGAAAATCAAGTTTATTAAATGCTTTGGATATTCATTTGCAGATTGATACAAATGAAATTTCAAAAGCTTTAGGACGTGGAAAACATACAACCAGACATGTTGAACTTATTGAGATGTATGGTGGTTATGTTGCAGATACACCAGGTTTTTCATCGTTGGAATTAAATATTGAACCAGTGGATCTGGCTATAAGTTATCATGATTTTCATGAACTTTCTAAACAATGCAAGTTTAGAGGATGTTTACATGAAAGTGAACCACATTGTGCAGTGAAAAATGCTGTTGAACAAGGGAAAATATCATCTCAAAGATATGAACATTATTTAATGTTTTTAAAAGAAAGCAAGTTATTGAAGGAGAAAAAATATGGTTAAAGTTGCACCGTCAGTTTTATCAGCTAATTTTGCTGAGCTCAAGAAAGATTTGGATTCTATTCGTGAATGTGGAGCAGACTGGATTCATTATGATGTAATGGATGGACATTTTGTTCCTAATATTTCATTTGGTTATAGTATTTTAAATGATATTGCAAAAGTGAGTGATTTATATCTTGATGTTCATTTAATGATTGAAAAACCAATGCAATATGTAGATGCATTTATAAAATCACATGCTTCATTAATAACAGCGCATATTGAGGCTTTTCATCACGAACAGGAAGTGAAAACATTTATACAGTATGTTCATGATCAAGGCGTACATGTAGGACTAAGTGTAAAGCCAAACACACCGATTTCATCAATTCAACAATATTTAGATGATCTTGATTTGGTATTAGTTATGAGTGTTGAGCCTGGATTTGGCGGACAAACGTTTCAAGAGCAGGCGCTTTCTAAGATACATGAACTTTGTCAGTTAAAACAGAATCGTCATTATTTGATTGAAGTGGATGGTGGCATTAATGCTACGACAGGTCAATTATGTCGAGAAGCAGGTGTGGATGTGCTGGTTGCTGGAAGTTATGTTTTTAATGCTGAAAATAGAAAGGAAGCTATTGATTCTTTAAAATGAAAATAGGCATTTATAGTGGAATCAATGTTGGATCTGTGAAAGATTCAACAATTGAATATATTGGTGTCGATCAGGGTGTTTATCATTTATACCAGCAGGGAATTACACCTGTGATAGCTATTGGAGATATGGATTCTATTGAAAATGAGCAGATTCTTCAAGATATCAATATTCAGCGTTATTCGAGTATTAAAGATGACACAGATACTGCATTGGCAATACAATATGCTATTCAAAAGGGTTATGATGCCATAGATTTATATGGTGTGACACATCGCCGTATTGATCATTTTATGGCAGTACTATGTTTGTTAGAAAAATATCAGGATATCTCTATCACGATCTATGATGAATGGAACAAGATATTTGTTTTAAAACCAGGTCAACATTATCTTGCTAAAGATCAATATCATTATTTTTCTATATTTGCTTTTGATGAGAGCGTCGTGACATTAAAAGATTGTCATTATCCATTGGATCATTACATCTTAAAAAGAAATGATCCTCTGTGTGTATCCAATCAAATGAATGAAGAATATGCGATTGTGGAAAATTCACGACCTGTACTCTGTATTCAATCAATATCATAATGGAAAGGAGGAATAAGAATGTATCAGATAGTTTCAGATGGTTCATGTGATTTAGATCAGTCATTGATGAATCAGTTTCATATTCATGTTGTTCCATTTTATATAACAACGGATAATGAACACTATCAAAAAGAAAAAGAAGATTTAGAAGTGCATGAATTTTATCAATTTATGGTTGATCATAAAGATGTTTTTCCTAAAACTTCTATGCCTTCTATTGAAGATTATATAAAAACTTTTACACCTATCCTGGAAAATCAGGAAGATATTATATGTATATGTATTACGACTAAATTTTCTGGTTCCTATAACAGTGCTATGAATGCGAAAATGATGTTAGATGAAAAATATCCTGAACGTCAAATTACGATTATTGATGCTACTGTGAATACTGTTTTACAAGGTTTACTGGTTATTGAGGCTGCCCAAATGAAAGAGGCTGGCTATCAATATGACGAAGTGATTCAAAAAATTGAAAATATCAAATCGTCAGGACGTATTTTCTTTACAGTTGGAAATTTTGAATATCTCATTCATGGTGGACGAATTGGTAAAGTTGCTGGAGTTGCAGCGAAAACATTAGGAATTAGACCTTTAATTGTACTTCATGATGGTGAAATATTTGCAATGGGTGTTACACGTGGACGTGAAAAATCTAAAAAGAAAGTTCTTGACCATACTGTAAAATATTTTAAAGATAACCAGCTTTCACCAAATGATTATCGTTTTTGTGTTGGGTATGGCTATGATCAACAAGAAGGAGAAAAGTTTAAAGAAAGCTTGCAAGAGGTGATGTTACAAGCTTATCCAGACTTCCATGAACCTATTTTAATTCAACAAATTGGCGCTACAATTGGTGTGCATACGGGACCATATCCAATTGGTGTGGGTATTTTAAAAAAATATGATCTTTAGGAGAATCCTAAAGATTTTTTATTATTAAAAATACCACGTGTTATACGCGTGGTAAAAGAATTAAGCTTAGCACGTTGAAAGTAAAAAGCCTCCAATGATACAATGAATTTAGCCTGGCAGCTAAGAAACAAAAGAATCAAAGGAGGTTAGTCTATGAAAGACATAAATAGTTTATCACATACATCATATAGATGAAAATATCATATAGTTATCGTACCAAAATATAGAAGGCTCATCATATATAATAAATTAAGAAGAGATATCATAGAGATATTGATACTGTTGATTAACAGATTCAAGGATGTAGAACTTATAGAGGGGCAAGTATGTTCTGACCATATACATATGTTACTTGAAATTCCACCAAAATATTCTATATCGGAATTTATGGGGCAGTTGAAGTCAAAGTCTACACTGATGATATTTGATTTGAATAAGTCAGGTTATTCATTATAAAAACAGTATTTGAATTTTAATAAACATTTTAGCACTTCGGGGTTGACAGTGCTAAAAAACATGGTATACTATAATTAGCACTTGGATATAATGAGTGCTAAAGGAGTGATGAAGATGAATATAGAAAAATGGACAACAGCTATGCAGGAAGCTATGCAAAAAGCCATGCAACAGACTTTAGGAATGTCTTGTCAGGTTGTTGATGTTGAAGATTTTTTATTAGCATTATTGGAAGATACAAGTGGTATTTTATATCGTGTGCTATCAAAAGCAAATGTCAATATTCAACAGTTAGAAACATTTTTAAGAAATAAACAACAACAAAAACCAAGAGTCAATGGTGTTGATGAAAGTCAATTAAGAATATCATATGATTTGAATCAATTGTTGATAAAAGCTCAAAAAGTGATGAGTGATTATAAAGATGAATATACAAGTGTTGAACATTTGATTATGGCAATGTTTGAAGTGCAATCAACATTTATTCAAGATTTGATTCGACAATATCATTTAAATAAAAAAGAATTAGAAAAGATTATTCAGGAAATGCGAGGTGGAAATATGGTTAATAATCCACAACCAGAAAATCAATATGAAGTTTTAACAAAATATGGTAGAGATCTTATTCAAGATGTTAAGGATGGAAAATTAGATCCTGTTATTGGTCGTGATGAAGAAATTAGACGTGTTATTCAAATCTTATCACGTAAAACAAAAAATAATCCTATTTTGATAGGTGAACCAGGTGTTGGAAAGACTGCTATTGTTGAAGGATTGGCATGGCGTATTTTTAAAAATGACGTGCCTGTCAGCTTACAAAATAAGACTCTTTATGAACTTGATTTAGGAGCTTTGGTAGCAGGTGCTAAATATCGTGGTGAATTTGAAGAAAGATTAAAAGCTGTATTAAATGAAATTAAAAAATCTGAAGGAAATATCATTTTATTCATTGATGAGATTCATCAGCTTGTTGGAGCCGGAAAAACAGATGGTGCTATGGATGCAGCTAACTTATTAAAACCAATGTTAGCACGTGGTGAACTTCACTGTATTGGAGCAACAACGCTAGATGAGTATCGTATGTACATTGAAAAAGATGCTGCTTTAGAAAGACGTTTCCAAAAAGTTCAAGTTGATGAACCAGATAGTGACGATACAATTGCGATTTTACGTGGTTTAAAAGATAGCTTTGAATCTCATCATGGTGTACAGATTACAGATAGTGCCATTGTGGCAGCTGTGAATATGAGTGAACGTTATATTACTGATCGTTTCTTGCCAGATAAGGCTATTGATTTGATTGATGAAGCATGTGCATCTGTACGTATGGAAATTGATTCTTTACCAGAAGAATTAGATGTTATCACAAGAGAAAAAAATCGTTTGGAAATGGAACGTATTTCTATTGAAAAAGAAGATAAAAATGCAGATAATGAAAAACGTCTAGATGAAATTAAGAGTCGTATTGCTTCATTAGATGAACAAGTAACAGGTTTAACAGATAAATGGAAAGAAGAAAAGAAAGCTTTAGATCATATTAAAGAATTAAAAGATCAAAAGGTGAGATATGAAGCCCTTAAAGATAAATATGAAACTGAAGGTAATTTAGAAGAAGCTTCAAAAATCAAGTATGAAACATTACCCCGTATTAATAAAGAAATTGCTGATTATCAATCACAAGAGTCTGATGATGCTTTATTACAGGAAAAAGTAACAGTTGATACAGTCAGTGAAGTTATTGCTAGATGGACAGGTATTCCTATTCATAAATTGATGGAATCTGAAAGAGAAAAATTATTACATCTTGATGATACTTTAAGAAAAAGAGTTATTGGACAGGATGAAGCGATTGAAAAGATCTGTGATGCTATTTTAAGATCACGTGCTGGAATCAATGATGAAAACCGTCCAATTGGTTCATTTATGTTCCTTGGGCCAACTGGAGTAGGAAAAACAGAAGTCGCAAAGAGTTTAGCAGAACAATTATTCGATAGTGAAAAGAATATTGTACGTATTGACATGAGTGAATATATGGAGAAGTTTAGTGTTTCTCGTTTATTAGGTGCTCCTCCAGGTTATGTTGGATATGAAGAAGGTGGCCAATTAACAGAAGCTGTTAGACGTGCGCCTTATAGTATTGTTTTATTGGATGAAATTGAAAAAGCACATCCTGAAGTCTTTAATGTTTTGCTTCAAGTCTTAGATGATGGTCGTATTACTGATTCTAAAGGCAATGTTGTTAGCTTCAAAAATACAATCATTATTATGACATCTAATATTGGCTCACAATATTTATTACAAGGTAATAATGAAGAAACAAGACATGAAGTTGAAATGGAATTAAAAACTCATTTTAAACCAGAATTCTTGAATCGTATTGATGAAATTGTCATGTTTAATTCATTAGATAATCAAGTTGTTTATAAGATTATTGATAAATTTATTGCTCAGCTTTCTAAACGTCTAGAACAACAAAATATATCAGTTCAAGTGAGTGAAGGGGCTAAAGAAGAAATCGCAAGAGAAGGTTTTGATCCTACTTTTGGAGCGAGACCACTTAAACGTTTCATTCAGGGACATATTGAAACTTTAGTTGCTAAAGAAATGATTAAAGGTTCTATTCAAAAAGATGATAACATTACGATTGATTATCAAAATCAACAATTTATGATTAGAAAGTCATAAGAGTGAGAAGGTTAGTAGAGGATTGACTTTACTAATCTTTTTTTCTTTTTATATTCAACAAAATGTGATAGAATAGCCAAAGGAGGAAGTTATGCAAAGATATTTTATAGATGCTCAAAATATAGAGGGATCATTTATACATATTGACCCTTATAATCATAAACATATGCAACGTGTCATGCGATATCATCAAGGTGATCGAGTGATTTGTATTTTACCAGATCATCATGTTTATATATATGAAATTATAGATATTGAAAAAGGAATACTTCAACAAAAAGAAGAGCTCATAGAAAATAATGAACTGGATGTTGAAGTGACTTTAATCTATGGCTTACCTAAAAATGATAAATTTGAATGGGTTCTTCAAAAAGCTACGGAATTAGGCGTTCATAGAATTGTTCCTTTTCTATCACAAAGAAGTATTATTAAAACGGATGAAAAATCCTTTGAAAAGAAAAGAGAACGTTATACTCGTATTTTAAAAGAGGCAAGTGAACAATCTTGTCGTCAGACAATACCTGAGTTGACTTCACTTATGAAAATATCACAATTAGAGAAATATTTAGGCGATGTCAATTTAGTTGCCTATGAAGAAGAAAGCAGAAATGGTGAAAAATCACTTTTAGCAAAAACGCTCCAAAAAGATTATCAGACTATAACAATTATTGTAGGACCTGAAGGTGGTTTTGATGAAAGTGAAATTCAAAAGATGAAAGAGCTAGGTGTTCAGGCCTGCTCGTTAGGAAAAAGAATTTTACGTAGCGAAACAGCCCCGTTATATATGTTAAGTGTTATTGGATTTAGTAGGGAGTTGATGTCATCATGGGATTTATAGAAAGTTTAAATAAAATAGGGGTGGAAATTCCTCTTGCTAAAACACAATTATATCAAGAAATAGAAAGTCATCGTTCTTTTTTTGAAAAGATGGGCTTATCTTCAAAGATCAAGACTGATTTTGATTTGTTTTCATATGAAATTATATATCGTGGTTTATTAACGCAAAATCAGATTGAAAATATTTATGAGGGATTTTTAAATCAACATTATGATTTATTGGATTATTTAAATTATGATGAAAAACAAAAGATGTTTAATAATGATATTGCTGGAGTTTTAGAAACGGCTCCTCATTTCCAGGATTTACAGAGTCAAGTCATGATTTATATTCCTTATTTAGAACCATTTGTCAATCAGCGTTATACTCATGATTATCAAATGTTGCTATTAAAACAACATCGTGAATATATACAAAATTTTAAAGTGAATCTTCATACACCAATTGATATGTATGGTTATTCTATCTTTCGTACAGGTTTTTCTTCTTTGGAGAATGTATACGAAGATCAAAGACATATTTGCTTTTATTTTGATCCGCTTAAAACCATTTATATCTTTAAAAAAGATAATCATGAATTTTTGAATAAAGTTATCATTCAAGACGATAAAGCTCAATGTGAAGTTCGTATTAAAGATATTCAAAAGATTGCATATGATATTGAAAATTATTTGTATCTAGATTGTTTAGAAACATTGAAGGATTTAGAATATATTTCTTTAAAGAATTATAAAAAAATTATAAAAAAATATAAATAGAAAGGATTTTTATGAAAAAAGTTGCGTTTTTAACATTGGGTTGTAAAGTGAATACTTATGAATCAGAAGCAATGCTGAAGCTTTTTTGTGATGCAGGATATGAAAGTGTAGAATTTAAAGAACAGGCAGATGTTTATGTCATTAATACATGTACTGTTACAAACACTGGAGATTCTAAATCTCGTCAGATGATTCGTAAAGCTATTCGTCAAAATCCTCAAGCTACAGTATGTGTAGTGGGATGTTATAGTCAGGTTGCAAGCCAAGAAGTTGCAAAAATTGAAGGTGTTGGTGTTGTTTTAGGAACTCAGTTTAGAAATCGAATTGTGGAATTTGTTGAAGAATACCAAAAAACACATCAGACTGTTATTCATGTTGCTGATGTTATGAAATTATCTCGTTTTGAAGATCTGGATATTGATGAATTTACGAAAAACACAAGAGCCTTTTTGAAAATTCAGGATGGATGTAATAATTTTTGTACATATTGCATTATCCCATACGCGAGAGGGCGTATTCGTTCGAGAGATAAGGAGAGCGTTTTAAAACAGGCTCAAAAATTAGTTGATCATGGTTTTGTAGAAATTGTTCTGACAGGAATTCATACTGCTGGATATGGACAAGATTTTGATAATTACAGCTTTTATGACTTATTGGTAGATTTAACAACAAAAGTGAAAGGTTTAAAGCGATTAAGAATTTCTTCAATTGAAATGAGTCAAATCACTCATGAAATTATAGATCTGATTGCTACATCACCTATTATCGTTGATCATCTTCATATTCCTATTCAGTCTGGATGCGATAAAATCTTGAAAAAAATGAATCGTCATTATACGACTGATGAATTTGCATCAAAGATGAAAGAATTAAAAGAAAAATTACCAACCTTGTCTATAACAACTGATGTTATTGTTGGTTTTCCTGGTGAAACTGATGAAGATTTTGAATCCACATATCAGTGGATTAAAGACATGCATTTTAACCAATTACATGTTTTCCCATATTCACCTCGTCAAGGGACACCGGCTGCCAAAATGAAAGATCAGGTAGATGGAAATGTTAAACATCAAAGAGTGAAAGCGTTGATGGATTTATCGCATCAGCTCCTTCATGAGTTTGCCAGCCAACAGATTGGACAGACTTTGAATGTTTTAATTGAAGAAGCTGATGGGGATTATATGATTGGTCATGCTTCTAATTATTTGAAAGTTAAAACGAAGTTACCATTGGATTCAGTAGGACATATCTATCCTGTTTTTATTGAGGAATGTCAAGATACAGAATTGATAGGAAGTGTTGTGAGTGAAGAAAATTAATGAATTATTTGATGTTGAAGAAGATTTTAAGATTCGTTCCATTCATAGTGATTCACGCTATGTAGGAAGAGATTCTATTTTCTTTTGTATTGATGGTTTAAGTGTAGATGGACATAAATATATTGAAGATGCTATATTTCAAGGGGCAAAATGCATTGTTTACTCTAAACCTTTAACATTTAAGCATAAGGATATTTTATATATCAAGGTTGATAATGTTTTAGATGAACTGAACAGAGTTGCTGATTTATTTTATGATCATCCTAGTTATAAAATGACGGTGATTGGTATAACTGGTTCAAGTGGAAAAACAATTGTTGCCTTGATGATTAAAAATGCTTTATCACAATTTTTAAAAATGGGATATATTGGGACAAATAATATTGAATATGCAGGTATTATTGAACAGTGCCCATATACAACACCAGAAACTATTTTTTTACAAAGACATTTAAATGATATGGTGAAAAAAGATGTCAAAGGTGTAACATTAGAAGTATCAAGTCATGGTTTGGCTTTGAAAAGAGTTGATAGTGTTCATTTTGATATTGCTGTTTTTACAAATGTTTATGAAGAACATTTGGATTTTCATGGGACGATGGAAAATCTGATGGCTTCTAAAGCTAAGCTTTTTTCCTTGTTAGATGAAAAAGGTTATGCTATTTTAAATACAGATGAAGTTCGCTTTTACACTCTTGTCAAAGACTCTATTAAAAGTCATGTTCTGACTTATGGTATTGAACATAGAGCAGACGTCATGGCTAGAAATATAGAGTTATTTATTGATCATAGTGAATTTGATTTACAGGTTCATGATGAATTACATCATGTCTCAGTTCCTGTTTTAGCTCGTTTTAATATATCGAATATTCTGGCTGTTGTAACATCTTTATTAGCGCTAGAAATGCCGATTATGCAAATTATTGATATGATTGAACATATTCAAGGTGTTGATGGACGTATGGAATTATTAAGTCATCCATATCCTTTCCATGTTATTGTGGACTATTGTCAACATGCGAAAAGTTATGAAAAAGTATTTCAGTTTGCTCAACAAGTGAAGAAAAACGGAAGAATTATTGCTGTTTTTGGAGCACCAGGAAAGAAGAATTATAATAAAAGGCAAAAAATAGGGAAATTAGCGAATCAATACTGTGATCAGGTTATTTTGACGGCTGAAGATAATCGAGATGAAGATATTCAGGATATCTGCTTAGATATTCAAAAATATATTGAAAAACCTGTAAGTGTTATTATTGAAGATCGTCGCATTGCTATTGAACAGGCAATTGAAATTGCAAATCGTGATGATATTATTTTGATTCTAGGGAAAGGACATGAACAATTTATGGCTTCTGCAATTGGAAATGATCCTTATCCTGGAGATAAATATGTTGCTTTAGAGGCAATTCATAAAATCTTTAAAGGAGAAGAAGATGATGGAAAAGAAATGGAACAAATTTATTGATCACACATTATTAAAAGCGAATGCAACAAAAGATGAAATTACGCATTTGTGTGATGAAGCAAAACAATATGATTTTGCTTCAGTATGTGTTAATCCAGTATGGGTATCTTATTGTGCAAAATACTTAGCAGATTGCGATGTGAAAATCTGTACAGTTATTGGATTTCCACTAGGAGCTAATACTTCAGAAGTGAAAGCATTTGAAGCAAAAAATGCTATTGAAAATGGTAGTGATGAAATTGATATGGTTATTAATATTGGGGCGTTAAAAGCTGGTGATATTGAAACTGTATATAAAGATATTCAGGCTGTTGTTGATGCCAGTCAGGGACGTTGTGTAAAAGTGATTATTGAAACTTGTTTATTAACTGATGAAGAAAAAGTTTTAGCTTGTCAACAGGCTATGAAAGCAAAGGCAACTTTTGTCAAAACATCAACAGGATTCTCAACTGGAGGAGCCACTGTTCATGATGTTGCATTGATGAAACAGACAGTTGGTGAACAATGCGAAGTCAAAGCAAGTGGTGGAGTGAAAACTTATCAGGATATGCAAGATATGATTGATGCTGGAGCAACACGAATTGGAACTTCATCAGGAGTTTTGTTGATGAAACAGCAATAAATGAAAAAAATGAAAATATCAAGTGGGAATTATATAAAAAAACTTGATTTTCTGTTATTATCAATGTATAATAACGCATGTATTTGGTATTAGTAAAGGGGGGAAGTTCAATATGGCAAAAACTGTAGTAAGAGAAAATGAATCATTAGATGATGCATTACGTCGTTTCAAAAGACAAGTTTCTAGAACAGGTACCCTTGCAGAAGCTCGTAAAAGAGAATTTTATGTTAAGCCTGGTTTAAAACGTAAAATGAAATCAGAAGCTGCTAGAAAAAATAAAGGTAAACAAAGATAAGAAGAACTTTTGGTTCTTCTTTTTTGTTTTGTATCATATATTCCACTGAGGTGGTATCATGCTGATGATTGATAAGGAACGTATTTGTATTTATGATTATCATGAAGTTCTGATGATGGATACACATTTTTTTAAAATTCAGATGCACGATTACAATTTGATTATTAGAGGAGAAAATCTACAGATTGAATATTATGATCAAAAGGAAATTCGACTTCATGGTCATGTGAAAGTGATTGAATATGATGAAAATAGGGTATGATAAATATAGTGTAGATGAGTCATTAATTTATTCATTATTGATTTATGCTAGAGATAAAAAATTAAAATTAATACATTTACAAAAAAAGGACTCACAATTTCTATTTTATCTTCCTGTTTATCAAAGATATATTTTAAAAAGATGGGATTATCCTTATCAGTATATTGAGACCATTGGCTTATTGAAATATATCTTTTTCTTATCACGACAGCATTTAAATTTTATTGGAGTGCTTTTTTTCTTCATCAGTATTTTTGTTTCATCTTATCTTATTTTTGATATTCAAATTGAAGGAACATTACCTGAGGTCAATAAGAGTATGATGAAAACTTTACAGAAAGAAAATATAGATTTGTTAAAACCACTTCAAAGCTATGAGAAATTAAATGATTTATTGCTGCAATTTAAAGATATATATAAAGAGAAAATTGAATATATGAATATTTATCAGACAGGCAGTGTTTTTCATATTGAATATACGAAACGTCGACAAGAAACAGTCAAAAAAGATGATTATCGTAATTTATATGCCAAAGAAGATGGCATGATTCAATCGTTAGATGTTAAAAGTGGTCATATTCTTGTCAAGAAAAATGATTATGTTAAAAAAGGTGATTTGCTTGTTGAAAATACAATCATATCAACCCAAAATAAAACAAAGATTATTCCAGTAGAAGGGCATGTTTACGCTTATACTTTTCATCAGTATGAAGCGAGTCTGCCTAATAAAAAACAAGATCACGGAGAAGCCTTTTACCAGCTTTTATTAAATATTCGTGCTCAGATACCAACAGAAGCTGTTATTGATAAAGAAAATGTTTTACAAATGACAAGTACACGTAGTAAAATAACGTTAAAGATGCATTATACTCTTATTGAAGATATTGCAGTCAAAGGAGAAGACAATGAAGAAAATCTTAAAGCTAGAAACATGCACAATGGATGAAATATCAAGACTTTTAGGTCAGAAGGAAGAAAATATACATTTATTAGAAGAAGCTATGCAATGTGAAATGATTGTTCGTGGTGATGAGATTGTTTTAAATGATACAGAAATCAAAAATCAGGAAGTTGAAGATATGATTCGTACTTTACTGACTTTAGTTAAGCAAGGAAAAACAATCAGTCAACGTGATATTATCTATTCTTTGAATTTAGCTAAAAATCATCAGTTGAATATGATTGATGAACTTTATCAGACAAAAATAGCAAGGACAACAAATGGAAAATTGATTTATCCAAAAACTTTAGGGCAGAAAGAATATTATAATGCTTTAAAGCGTAATGATGTTGTTTTTGCGATTGGTCCAGCAGGGACAGGAAAAACATATATGGCAGTTGTTTTTGCTGTTCAGGCATTAAAGAATAACGAAGTTCAAAAAATTGTTCTGACAAGACCGGCAGTGGAGGCGGGTGAAAGTCTGGGATTTTTACCAGGGGATTTAAAAGAAAAGGTGGATCCATATTTAAGACCTCTTTACGATGCTTTATATGATATGTTAGGTCGTGAAAAGACGGAACGCTTTATTGAAAAAGGCATTATTGAGATTGCACCACTTGCTTATATGCGTGGACGTACTTTGGAAGATGCCTATGTGATTTTGGATGAAGCACAAAATACGACTGATGCACAGATGAAAATGTTTTTAACTAGACTTGGTTTCCGTTCTAAGATGATCATTACAGGTGATATTACGCAAATAGACTTACCAAAAGGTGTAGGTAGTGGATTGAAAAAAGCTTTGCATATTTTAAAAGATGTCAAAGGTATTCGTTTTGTCTATTTGACAGCCTTAGATGTTGTTAGACATCCTGTTGTGCAGAGAATTATAGAACGTTATGAAGAAGATGAAAAAAGTGAAAATATCAATTAAATACTGATGAAAATCAGTAGTTATCCTATAATAAAAAGTGGTTCAATTATACCACTTTTTATTGCTTATTCGATTGTTTTTAAATAATGCTTTAAAACTTTTAAATGTGCCGTTGAAACAGGAAGCTGTGAAATATCATTTAAACTATATAATGATGACAATGGTTTGGAAATTGTAAAATGATAGATATGCATATACCATGTACGATGCGTAAAAACATGTTTAACCTGACCATGATATGAAACAAGAGATAATGATATATGATACTGTTTTTCAAATTCTTCAATAAAGCGATAGGGACTTTCCAACTCGTATTGAATAAAACTATATAAATTTTCCAATAATCCGGCAGGATTTTGAATCATGACATATTGATCTTGATAAGTAATAATGCCAGTTATGTAATTGAGTTCTTTATGTTTGATATTTTTTATAGAAATAGGTAATACTTTCTGTTGTCCAGATTGTCTGGCTTTACAAAAGGGGGCAATAGGACAAATTTCACATTGTGGATTTAAAGGACGACAAATAGTGGCACCAAGATCCATTAAACCTTGATTAAAGGCAGAAGCATCATAACCAATCAATAAATCGTTCACAATATGAAAAATATTCTTTTGAGCTTTTGGTAAAGCAATATTTTCAGTTAAGGCATATAATCGTGAGATAATTCTTAACACATTGCCGTCAATGGCAGGAGTAGACAATCCATAAGCAATAGAACAAATAGCTCCAGCAGTATAAGGACCAATCCCTTTGAGTTTTAAGATATTTTCATAGGTGTCAGGAAACTGTCCATCATATTTTTCGCAAATCAGTTGTGCAGTTTCATGAATATGTTTAGCTCGACGATAATAACCAAGACCTTCCCATAATTTATAAACTTCTTCTAAAGAAGCACTAGCCAATTTATCAATAGTATCAAATGTTTGAATAAAACGTTTATAATAGGGAATGACTGCTTCGGTTGTTGTTTGTTGTAACATAATTTCACTAATCCATATGTAGTAAGGGTTCGTGGTTTCTCGCCATGGAAATTGGCGATGATTGTGGTTATACCATGAAATTAAATTATTTTGTATATTATTTTGCATCAAATCACCATAAGTATTATACTATAAAAAATAAAAAAAGAAAAAGGATGTGATTTCATGAAAGCTCAAGATCAAATTATTCATGATTCTTTAAGAGAAACAAAATTAGCAGATGAAAGATTATCTCCTTATGCAACATGTAATAGTGATTGTATTAAAGTAAAAAATACAAAAAAGAAAGCCAAAGAATTTGATATTCGATGGCCTTTTGAAGAAGATATTGATCGTGTTTTATATTCCAAAAGTTATAGCCGTTATGTCGACAAGACACAGGCATTATCTTTTTTTAGTAATGTTCACATTACTAAGCGTTCTTTACATGTCCAGTGGGTATCACGTATAGCAAGACAGATTGGTAGAGGTTTAAATCTGAATTTAGATTTAATTGAAGCTATTGCATTAGGACATGATTTAGGTCATGCGCCATATGGACATGTAGGTGAAAAAGCTATTAATGATTGTTTAGAAGAAAGAGGATTTGGCTATTTTACGCATAATGCGAATAGTGTTAGAAATTTACTGTTTATAGAAAGAAATGGAATCGGATATAATGTATCTTTACAGGTCTTAGATGGAATCTTATGCCATAATGGTGAGATTCTTTCACCTATATATAAACCAGATAGTCATAAAACAATTGAACAGTTTTGGGAAGAATATGAAAAATGTTGGCATGAGAAAGATTGTTCTTTTAAGATTTTGCCAATGACATTAGAAGGATGTGTTGTTCGTATTTCTGATGTTATTTCATATGTTGGTAAAGACATTGAAGATGCAATTAAGGTAGGTATTATTTCTATAGATGATTTACCATTAGAAGTGGTTCAAGTATTAGGTAAAGATAATAAAGCCATTATTAATCGTTTGATTGGTGATTTGGTTATTCATAGTTATCATAAACCATATTTAGAATTTTCAAAAGAAGTCTTTCATGCCTTAGAAATTCTCTTTACATTTATTTCAACACATATTCATCATCATCCCACAATATTGAAAGAAAACGAAAAATTAACACGAATGGTGAAAGAATTATATGATATTTTATATGATGATTTCATATACCGTCATTATCCTCAAAAGGGTATATGTGCTCATGTTTCAAAAATGACAGAAACTTATTGCCAATCTCCTAGTGAGTTGATTGTCAGTGATTATTTATCAGGAATGACAGACAGCTATGCTTTGCGTTTTTATGAAGAACGTTTCTTACCACGACAACAGGGGGAAATGATAGAAGACTATTAAAAAAATTGTACTTATCTTAAAAAAGTGATAAGATAAAAGAAAGAAAGGAGTCAGACTATGAAACTCATAATTGCAATTGTAAATAATGATGATAGTAATGCTGTTCAGACAGCATTGACTGAAGGCGGTTTCTTTGTTACGAAGTTAGCAACATCTGGTGGTTTTTTAAAGAAAGGAAATACAACTTTCTTTATCGGAACAAATGATGATAAAGTAGATCCAGCACTTGAGATTATAAAAGCTCATGCTAGAAAGCGTGTAGAAAAGGAACCTACGGTTCCACCTACTGAAATGGGAGAATTTTTTACACCTATCATGGTGGATGTCTTAGTTGGTGGAGCAACTGTCTTTGTAGTAGACGTAGATCGTTTTGAAAAAATTTAAAAAACAGCTTAAGCTGTTTTTTCTTTGTAAAGGAGAACATTGTGGAATTAAGAATTTTAAGAGGACATGAAATTAAAGATGCAGCGCAACTTTTTTATAATGACCAGCAATCCTTATTAGAAGTACTCACTCTTTCTCGCCAAAAGAAGCTATTTTTTATTGGAGCTTTTGAAAAGAAACTGGTAGGGGTTATTGGGATTTATGAATTTCAACACATCAAATATTTATGCGTTTTAGAAAGTTATCGTCATCAAGGTATTGCCAGTAATTTGATACGTAAAGCTATACAATTATCTTGTGATGATTTATATGTGACTGTTTCTCAAACATTAGAGTCTTTATATAAACAATTGGGCTTTGAAATTCTCGAAGATCAATTAACAGAACAAAAACTTGTTTATCGCCATCAAATTCAAAAACGTTTTACTCATTATCAGCAAGTTCATGATTTTATTGCCAGTCAAAAGCAACGTGTTTATGCCCTGGATAATTTCAAACGTTTTATGAAAGATATGGGGAATCCTCAAATTTTATTGAAATCTATTCATATTGGTGGAACAAATGGAAAAGGTTCAACAACGAATTATATACGTTCTGTATTGCAAAATGCAGGTTATAAAGTGGCAACTTTTACATCACCTGTTTTAGTAACACGTTTGGAAATTATGCGTATTAATAATCAGCACATTCAAGAAGATGAAATTATTGTTTATGCAAATCGTTATATGGATTTATGTTTGGAATATGAACTTTCTATGTTTGAAATAGAAGTCTTTATTGCGATTATGTTTTTTATTAAACATCGTGTTGATTTTGCAGTTTTTGAAGTTGGATTGGGTGGTGACCTGGATGCAACAAATATTATCTATCCAATGATTTGTGCCAATACCAATATCGGTTTAGACCATGTTGAATATTTAGGAAATACATATGAACAGATTGCACGTACAAAAGCTGGTATTGTTAAAGAAGGGATTCCCTATGTAACAGGTGAAAAGAAGAGTGAATGTTTAAATGTTTTTCAGAATATATGTGACAAATTGCATAGCCCACTTATACAAACAAGACATATAGAAAATATTCATGATCATGGTCATTATTTAACCTATGATTATCGTCATTATCATGTAAGATTAAATACATCGGCCATTTATCAATGCCAAAATAGTGCGTTAGCCATAGAAATATTGGAATATTTAAAAGAGTACGAATATTTAACCTATACTGATGAACAGCTCTTAAATGGCTTATTAGAAGCAGCCTGGGCAGGGCGCTTTGAAACTGTATGTCAGCATCCGCTTATTATTATTGATGGAGCTCATAATAAGGAAGGTATAGAAGCTTTTTATCAGTCAGCTAAAAAATATTCGCATATAAAAATTATTTTTAGTGCTTTAAAAGATAAAGATACGCACGCTATGATGGAAATGTTGTTAAAATTAACAGATGATATTACTGTTTGTGAATTTGATTTTTATCGAGCACAAACCGTTGAAAAATTGGCAGAAAACTTTCCTGTTAAAATTGAAAAAGATTGGCATAAAGCCATTGATCAGGCATTTTTACATGAAGGTGTTGTTTTTGTAACGGGATCACTTTATTTTTTAGCACAGGTAAGGCCTTATATTTTAGAACATCAAAAAAATAAATAAAGAGTTGTGTTTTTGTAGAGAGTATGATATTATCGCATAGAAAAGAAAAAAGTAAGTCGGGAAAAATCTTTTCCTGACTTTTATTTTGAATGATTTGTATGACGTTTGCCTTGATTTTGTCGGATACAAGGCGAATGTAGATGAAAGAGAGGTTATATATGCAACAAGTCACTTTTTATGATTTAGGTTTATCAAAACAGGTTTTACAAGGTATTGAAATGATGGGGTATGTGATTCCTTCTCCTATTCAGGAAAAAGCTATTCCTGTATTATTGGAAGGAAAGGATATTATTGGACAGGCTCAGACTGGAACTGGAAAGACTTTGGCTTTTGGAAGTGTTTTATTATCTTGCATTAACAAAAAGGATGATGGAGTAAAAGCTTTAGTATTATCACCAACCCGTGAGCTTGCATTACAGATTGATGAAGAACTTCGACGTATTGGTAAGTATACGAGTTTATCTATTGTCAGTGTTTTTGGTGGAAGTGAAATAGAAAAACAGATTCGTTCTTTAAAAAAAGGTGCAGATATTGTTGTTGGAACACCTGGACGCGTTTTAGATTTAATGCGTCGTAAAGCATTAAAATTAGATTGTGTTGAATGGCTGGTTCTTGATGAAGCAGATGAAATGTTGAATATGGGATTTATTGATGATATTGAAACGATTTTACAGACTGTTCCTGAAGACAGACATACAGTTTTATTCTCAGCTACAATGCCAAGTGATATCAAGAAAATAGCAAGTTTTTATATGCATGAAGATTATCAGCATATTCAAATCAAAGCCAAAACAATGACAGCTTCTACGGTTTCTCAATATTATTTTGAAACGAAAGTGAATCGTCGTTTTGAAGTTCTATGCCGTATTTTAGATTCTCGAGAAATGGATAATGCGATTATATTCTGTAAAACAAAGCGTTCTGTTGATGAAGTTGTCGCAGCTATGCAACAAAAGCATTATAATGTTGAAGCTATGCATGGAGATTTATCACAAAACCAAAGAATGAATACGTTAAGAAGATTTAAAACTGGACAAATTCAATATCTGGTTGCGACAGATGTTGCAGCAAGAGGAATTGATGTGGATAATATTTCACATGTGATTAATTATGAATTGCCTCAAGATGAAGAATTGTATATTCATCGTATTGGAAGAACTGGTCGTGCCAATAAAAAAGGGGAAGCCTATTCTATTGTGACATCACGTGAGAGAAATTTCTTAAAAGCTATTGAAAAACATACATATAGTCATATTGAAAAATTAGATATTCCGGCTATTGAAGATATCTTTGATCAAAAAGTTAAAGAATTATTGTTTGATGTACAGGAAATCATGCTTAAAGGAAATATGAAACCTTTTCAAAAGATTGTAAAAGATATCCCACAGCATATGAAAAACGATGTGATTGCAGCATTACTTGCTATGTGTTATTCTCAAAGAGTTGGATATGATTATCAAAGTCTTAATGAGATGAATAAAGAAGAACAGCGTATTTTTATGACAGTAGGTTCAATGGATAAAGTTAATGTCAAAGATATTATTGATTTTTTTGTACGTTATGCAGATATTCAAAAAAGAGAAATTGGAGATATCACAATCAAAAGAAAGTTTACTTTTGTTAATCTAAGTCCAGGGGCTGCTCAAAAAGTTCTTGACTATTGTTATAATCAAAAAATTAAAGGAAGACGTGTTCGTATAGAATTAGCACAGGACGAATAAAAAACAACGAATGGCTCAAATAAATTTAAAAGAGAGTGAATGAATTTTGAAAAAAGATTCATTCACTTTTTTTAAATTCCGTCATTTTTTTATTGAATGTAAGCACTCACATAGTGTATAATATGAAAAGTAGTAACAAAGGAGGAAGTTATATGAAAAAATATGTCTACTTATTTAGTGAAGGAAATAAAGACATGCGTAACTTACTTGGTGGTAAAGGGGCTAACTTAGCTGAAATGACAAATATTGGTTTGCCTGTACCTCAAGGATTTACTGTCACAACTGAAGCCTGCACTAGATATTATGAAGACGGGAAAGTGATTGCTAAAGAAATCGAAGACCAAGTTTATGAAAAACTTGCTGAATTAGAAAAAATTACAGGAAAAACAATGGGGGATGCACATAATCCATTACTTGTTTCTGTACGTTCTGGGGCAAGAGCTTCTATGCCTGGTATGATGGATACAGTTTTAAATTTAGGAATGAACGATGAAGTGGCTAAAGGATTTACTGAAGCGACTCAAAATCCTCGTTTTGTTTATGATAGCTATCGTCGTTTTATTCAAATGTTCGCTGATGTTGTTATGGGATTCCCAAAAAGCTCATTTGAACATATGTTTGATAAAGTTAAGGAAGAAAAAGGTGTTGAATTTGATACGGATTTAACAGCTGATGATTTAAAAGAAGTTGTAGAAATCTATAAAGAAGAATATAAAAAACATGCTGGTGTAGATTTCCCTCAAGATCCTAAAGTACAAATGATGGAAGCTATTAAAGCCGTGTTTAGATCATGGAATAATGATCGTGCAATTACTTATAGACGTTTAAATGATATCCCAGGAAGCTGGGGAACAGCTGTAAACGTTCAAGAAATGGTTTATGGTAACCGTGGTGAAACTTCTGGTACAGGTGTTGCCTTTACAAGAAACCCTGCTACTGGTGAAAAGAAATTATATGGTGAATACTTAATGAACGCTCAAGGTGAAGACGTTGTTGCTGGTATTCGTACACCTCAAACAATTGATACATTAAAAGAAGTTATGCCAGATTGCTATGATCAATTTGTAAAAATTAATAAAATCCTTGAAGATCATTACAAAGATATGCAAGATATGGAATTTACAATTGAAGATGGTAAATTATTCATGCTTCAAACACGTAATGGAAAAAGAACAGCTGCTGCTGCTTTAAAGATTGCTGTTGATCTTGTTAATGAAGGTATGATTACTAAGGAAGAAGCTTTATTAAAAGTTGAACCTAAACAATTAGATCAATTATTACATCCAAACTTTGATGATGTATCATTACGTTGTGCACATGTTGTAGCTACTGGTTTAGCTGCTTCTCCAGGTGCCGCTACTGGTCGTATCTATTTTACTGCTGAAGATGTTATTGAAGCATCAAAGAATGGTGTTCAAGATATCTTATTAGTTCGTCTTGAAACTTCACCTGAAGATATTGAAGGTATGAATATTGCTCATGGTATCTTGACAATTCGTGGTGGTATGACATCACATGCTGCAGTTGTTGCCAGAGGTATGGGAACTTGCTGCGTTTGTGGATGTGGTTCATTAAAGATTGATGAAGAAAATAAAATTTTAACTACACCTGATGGTAAACAATATCATGAAGGTGATTATATGTCATTAGACGGAAGCACTGGTAATGTTTATGGTGAACAAATTAAAACTGTTGAACCAGAAATTAGTGGTGATTTCGAAACATTCATGGAATGGGCAGATGAAGTACGTAAATTACAAGTTCGTACAAATGCTGATACACCTAGAGATGCTTTACAGGCACGTAAATTTGGTGCAGAAGGTATTGGTCTTTGTAGAACAGAACATATGTTCTTTGAAGAAGAAAGAATTTTCAACTTTAGACGTATGATTACTGCTGAAACTGAAGAAGCAAGAAGAGAAGCACTTGAAAAAATCTTACCTTATCAAAGAAGTGACTTTAAAGAATTGTTTAAAGCTATGGAAATTTATCCAGTAACTATTCGTTTCTTGGATCCACCTTTACATGAATTCTTACCTCATACTGATGAAGAAATTCGCCCACTTGCTGAAAGCTTAGGTATGACTTTTGATGCTTTAAAAGCACGTGTTGAATCATTAAAAGAATTCAACCCAATGATGGGTCATAGAGGATGCCGTTTGGCAGTGACTTATCCAGAAATTGCTGAAATGCAAACAAGAGCTGTTATTGAAGCAGCTATCGCTGTGAATAGAGAAGGACAAAATGTTGTTCCTGAAATCATGATTCCTCTTGTTGGAGATGTTCATGAATTAAAATATGTTAAGAAAGTTGTTTGTGATACAGCAGATAAGATTATCAAAGAAGCTGGTGTAGAATTACCATACAAAGTTGGTACTATGATTGAAATCCCAAGAGCTGCTTTAACTGCTGATAAAATTGCTGAAGAAGCTGAATTCTTTAGCTTTGGAACAAATGACTTAACTCAGATGACTTATGGATTCAGCCGTGATGATGCTGCAAAATTCTTAGGTGATTACTATAGTAAACAAATCTTTGAATCAGATCCATTTGCTAAAGTAGACCAAGAAGGTGTCGGAGAATTAATGAGAATTGCTATTGAAAAAGGTAAGAAAACTCGTCCTGATATCAAACTTGGAATCTGTGGTGAACATGGTGGAGAAGCAAGCACTGTTGAATTCTGCCATAAATTAGGATTAACATATGTTTCATGTTCTCCATTCCGTGTACCATTAGCGCGTTTAGCTGCTGCACAAGCTGCTGTTAAAGAAAAAATGGGAATTGAATAATTGAAATACAAAGGGTATGATGCATTATCATACCTTTTTTTATCGACGGATTTATCCAACTATGATATAATAATGGCAAAGTGCAGGTGGTTTTATGAAAATACAGTTAAATTTAGATAGCTTGGCTGTCCTTTTATTTTGTGGAGATTTGGTTGTTGATAATACAGCCGCTCTTTCTCAAGATGAATGGTATAATGTAGAACGTAAATTGAAAAGTTCTACTAAAAAAACGCCATCTAAATTATTTGGTATGAATAAAGATACTTTAATAGATATTTTAGGTATTGAAGAATATATTGCTTATAAGATGATTGCAAGATTATCAACAATTAATGAATTGTTATTTGCTTTGTCTAATCTTGAAAATGAGGGTATTTCCATTACTACAAAATACGAAGATAATTATCCTACTGTTTTAACGACAACTCTAAAAAAACGAGCACCTTTGTATTTATATTATGTTGGTGATATGTCTTTGACTCAAAATCATATGGTATCTGTTGTAGGACCACAGGAACTTGAAAAGAGATTAAATACTTACACAAAAAATATTGTCACAAAAGTTTATGATGAGCAAAAAGTATTGGTTGCTAATGGAACAAAGGGAACAGATGCATATGCATTGAAAACTTTTTTAAATTTAGGTGGAAATGCAATCTGTTTTGTGAGTGATCATATGTTTGATAAAAAGAAAACTTATTCTCGATATATCAAAGATGGACGTATGTTACTCATGAGTGCAGTTGATCCATTTGCATATTTCAATGTAACAAATGCTTTAGATCGAAATATTTACGTTTGTGGTTTAAGTGATATACAAATTATTACAGCTACACATATTAATAGTGGTGCAGTATGGTTTACGACGATTCAAAATTTTCATTATCATTGGACTAAACAAATGGTTCTTGATGATAATCGTTATGGTGGTAATATTCGTTTGTTAGAAATGGGAGCTATTAAAATGAGTTATGATGATGTTTTGTCATTGTTAACACTTGATCAGATTATTGAAAAAAATGAAGTTGTTAAGGAGGAGGAAGAAGTTCTTGTAGATCAAATGTCTATCTATGAGTTCTTGGATGAATAATATGTTAAATAGGTTGATGTGGCAATTTAAGAAAGCTCCAATTACAGTTTCTCTGATTGGTATATGTATTATTGTTTATATTTTAAGTTTTTTTCTGTTTGGTGAAGAAATGACAGCTTATGAAGGACTATTTTTTGGTGGTTATAATCCTGTATATGTAATGGTAACGCATGAATATTATCGTCTTTTTACAGCCAATTTCATTCATTTTGGATTTCTTCATTTAGCTGTTAACTGTTATTCGCTTTATGGTTTGGGAATGTTTATTGAAAAATCACTGGATTTTAAAAAATATCTTATTTTAATTATTGTCACTGCTTTTATGACAACTGGACTGCCTTATATTTTTTATCTGTTGACTGGATATGGGGCTAATGTTGTAAGTGGTGGAATTAGTGGTGTTATTTTTGGATTGATTGGAGCTTTAGGAGCTTTAGCTTTACATTATCACTATATTTATATGGATATTTTCAAACAATTGGCACCTAATGTTATTTTGATGTTGGTTATTTCATTTGTTATTCCATCTATTTCATTATCAGGACATTTAGCTGGTTTAGTGAGTGGATTTATTTGTACATATATTTTATTGATGTTTAAACATCAAAAACATGTTATTCATTAATTGGAGGTAAGTTATGTCATTTCAGGATAAATACAAAGAATATAAAGAAAGACAAGAAGCAAAGAAATATTTTCGTTCTAATAATGATCAGTTTTTAAATTCTACACAATGGAGTAAAGTTATTGGTTTAGGATTATTGACTGCCATTGCGAGTGGTGTAGTACTTGGAATTGTGATTCACTCTTTACATATTACATCATCATTATTTTATATTATATGTGCTTTGGTTGTTGCTGGAGCAGTGACTAAAATATCACAAATTCATTCATCACAAATGGCTATTTTAAGTGTGATTTTAACTGTTATCTGTTATGTCGTGGGTGAAATGACTATGATCTATCTTCCTTTACATGAAGCAGGTATGGGTATGCAATTTATATCATTGTTAGATATTTTCACTTTAAGTGTTCGTTCACTGTTTGTAGGAGATTTGTTTACAACAGTTGTTGCTGTTATTGGATTATTTATTGCTTATGCAAGTGCGAAATAAAAACCCGAGAAATCGGGTTTTATTTTTTTGAATGAAAATCTGGTTGATAATATTTTTGTACATATTCTTCATAGAGTTCTTTGAATCTTTCATAGTGGACAATTTCTCTTTGTCGTAAGAAAGATAATGGGGCCAATAATTCAGGATCACGAGTTTGATTCATTAAATTTTCATAAATAGCTCTCGCTTTTTGTTCAGCAGCACAATTTTCGGCTAAATCTGCAACAGGATCACCTGTTGATGCAATTGCAACAGCATTAAATGCAATGCCGTTTGCATCATTTGGGAATAATGAGCATCCATGTTCAGTATAATGACTCTGTAAGCCTGCAGCTTTAATTTCTTCGATTGTAGCACCTCGTGTAAGTTGATAAACCATGGTAGAAACCATTTCCATATGTCCTAGCTCTTCACTACCAATATCTGTTAATAAAGCTTTTCCTTTTTCGTCAGGCATTGTATAGCGTTGAGTTATATAACGTGTAGAAGCAGCTAATTCACCATTTGGTCCACCAAATTGTGTAATGATATATTTCGCCATTGATAAATCTTTATTTTTAATTGCAATGGGATATTGCAATTTTTTACTATAAATCCACATTTTTAAACCTCCTTAATCTTGTTGATATTCCCAAGGCCAAGGGCCCTGTAACCAATCAAATGGGACTTTATTTTCACTGTTTTGAACCTCAAGTGGTCCATATTTTTTCTCAAATGTCATTTGTGCTTTTTTTGCTTTTTCAACATATTCCTGATATAGTTGAATCATGTTATGATCATCAGGATGTGTATCTAAATAAAGGTTGATTTCATGAGCAACAAAATTATACATTTGAACTTCTAATAAAGCATGCTGCCTGTTGTTTTCAGGTTGTAAGCAGTAATTAGAAAATCCCTGATAAGACATGTAGAGATCTTTGAATAGGTTTCCTAGTGTAATGGCTTCCTGTGGCTCAAATAATACAGGTTGGCATTGTCTAGAATGTTGTGGTGTATAGAATGGCGAAAAATAGCTTTTATCTTCTTGAAAAATATTCATATTAACCTCCTTTCATAATAGCTTATGAACCTATTTATAAAATGATAAGGACACATGTTTATTTTCAGTTCACATTTTCTTTTTATAATAGAATAGAAAGGTGGTTGGTTTTATGAAGGTTCAGGTTGTTTATACGACTCATTGTAAAGATGCTAAACTTCTTGCTGAAGATATGGCAAGATATGCTCGAACTTATGCAAAACCAATAACTGATTTTTGCTTTCAGGAAGATATTGATCTTTTAGTCATTGGATTTGAGGAATATCCATGTTTAAAAGATAAAGAATTAGAGAATTTTATATGTCAACTTTCTCGTCAACATATTCATAATTTAGCATTATTTAACTTATTTTGTTTTAAAAGCAAAGAAATGGAAAAAATTATTCAACTTTGTTTAAAACAGGATTTGCCACTTATGAGAGAAACGTATTCATGTAAAAAATCATTTAAAACAAAACATCATTTAGATGATGACATCCTTTCAGGTGGACGCGTCTATATAGAAGATATGGTTAATATATGTAATCATTATTATTAAGCTATCTATGGAATAGCTTTTTTTTGTATCAGGATTATGTTACAATAAATTTCATAAAAAGGGGGAATGGTTATGTCAAAACAATATCAATTTGAAACATTACAAATACATGCTGGTCAAAAACCTGATCCAGTAACGAAAGCAACAGGGGTACCTATCTATTTATCTAATGCTTTTACTTTTGATGATGCCAATCAGGCTAAAAATATTTTTGCATTAGAAGAAGGTGGATATTTCTATTCACGTCTATCTAATCCAACTGTTGATGTTCTACAACAAAGAATGGCTGCTTTAGATGGTGGTGTAGGAGCGGTAGCTTTTGCTTCTGGCACAGCAGCTATCATGGGATTGATTATGACTGTTTGTCAAAGTGGTGATGAAATTATTGCTGCAAATAATTTATATGGTGGAACAATTGGTTCATTATCAGGAACAATGCAGGGAATGGGATTTACTTCTCATTTTGTTAATCCACGTGATTTGGATGCTATGGAGAACTTAATTAATGAGAAAACAAAAATGATATTTGTTGAATCAGTGGGTAATCCTAATGGTGATATGTTGGATTTTGATGCGATTAGTGAAATTTGCCATCGTCATGGTTTATTATTTGTTGTAGATAATACAACTCCAACGCCTTATTTATTTAGACCTATTGAACATGGTGCTGATTTGGTTGTTTATTCTACGACAAAATATATTGCTGGACATGGAAATGTTATGGGAGGAATCATTGTGGATAGTGGCCGTTTTGATTGGCATAATGAAAGATACCCATTGATGACAACACCTGATAAAGCTTACCATGATATTGTTTATGCCGATTTAGGACAAGAGGCTTTTTGTACAAAAGCTGTTGCGAAAACATTGCGAGATTTAGGTGGATGTATGTCGCCATTTAATGCATATATGACTTTACTTGGATTAGAAACATTGTCTTTACGTATGGATAAACATGTTGAAAATTCAAGAAAGATTGCTGAATTTTTACAAAATCATGAAAAAGTGGAATGGGTAAGCTATGCTGAGTTAAAAGGTCATTCATCATATGATTTATGTCATAAATATTTTCCAAAAGGTTTTGGGGGATTGTTTACTTTTGGAGTAAAGGGTGGTTTAGAAGCTGGAAAATCAGTTATTAATCATATTCAACTTTTTACTCATGTTACAAATTTTGCTGATTCTAGAAGTCTACTCACACATCCTGCATCAACAACACATGCTCAAATGAGTGAAGAAGAAAGATTAGCTGGAGGAGTGCAACAAGGAACAATTCGTATTTCTGTAGGATTAGAGAATGTTGATGATCTGATTGCTGATTTAAATCAAGCATTTGATCAAATTTAATAAATAAAAAAGGCCTTATGAAATAAATTTCATAGGGCTTCTTTATTCAACAATCATAGCATTAGGCAAAGGTGCCTTAGGATTGTTCTTATTGAAATGATCATAGAAAAGAACACCGTCAAAATGATCGAGTTCATGTTGTAAACAAATAGATAAAAATCCTCTTGCAACAATAGTGACATCTTGATGTGTTAAAACATCATATCCTTTGACAGTTACTTTTGCATGTCTAGGAACATATCCATCTTTTTCCTCATTGACACTTAAACATCCTTCACCATCTTTTAAATAAGATTGTTTTTCTGTATAAGAAACAATTTTAGGATTAACAAGAGCATAGTCATCGGCTTTTTTTATATTTCCATCCTGATCGTATGTCAAAACATGAATAGCACACATTCTTTTTAAAATACCTAATTGTACTGCTGCGATTCCAACAGCAGGACGTAATTGATATTTTTCAGAAAGCTCTTCATCTTGTGAATTCACAAGAAATTCATGCATATCTAATAATAATTGTTCGTCTTCCTGGCTAAGAGGCATCTCTACAGGTTGAGAAATCTCACGAATCAAAGGATGATGATCATCAATAATATCTTTCATTAAAATCATGTTGTTAATCACCTCGCCATGTATTGTATCATAAACGAAAAAAATATGCTAGAAATCTAGCATATTTTTTGGATTAACAAATTTTTGTGCAACCACAGATAATAAGCAATAAGAAGACAACTAAGACAATAGCGAACCAAGTGCATCCATTATTGCAGCTAAATCCACCACAACTTGTTGTCATGACTGGAAAACTGTTGCAGCCACCACATCCAAATGGATTAAATCCAAATGTTGGCATGAAGCTATTGCATCCACATCCTCCGTAATTATAACAAGAGTTCATTGAAATCCCTCCTTTCACTTTAAACTATTCTTTATTTACAAATTTGCTAGTGTTTCTACCCAATTCCTGTTTTATTTTTAATTCATATCATGTATAATATGAAAAAGATAGGAAGTGAAGAAAATGTACGATTATCCGTTGAGTCCATTTTGGAATACCCAAGATATTATTGATGTAATGTCTTTGTATAATGCTGTTGAAAAAGCTTATGAAGAAGGTATTTCAAAAGATGAATTTATGACATGTTATCGTCGATATATAAAAGTTGTTGATTCAAAAAGTGAACAAAAACAAATTGATGCTGCTTTTGAAAAGGTTTCACATTATTCAATATATAAAGTTTTTCAAAAAGCTAAAGACAATGATTGGATTGACATGCGATGATAAATTTATTGAAAAGAATTTTTAAAAGACGTGGAGTTGATAAGACAGTTTACTTTTGTGTAGTTATTTTAACCATATATGGTATTGTGATGATTGGAAGTGCTTCAGTTGGTCAATCAGCGAAGATGGGACCTATGTATGCTTCGATGAATATGATTAAACAAGCTATTTTTGTGTTGGGTGGTTTTGCAGCGATGATTTTTTTGACACGTTGTTTTAAAAAGAGCTGGGTGAATGCCAATTCAACATGGATCTTTTATGCTATTGGTTTGGTTTTAATGTTAGCTTGTTTATTTTTTGAAGATGGAAAAGGTTCACATGCCTGGATTCGTATTGGCTCATTTACTATACAGCCTGCTGAGTTTATGAAAGTTATTATGATTCTTTTTCTGTCTTTCCATTTTGGAGAAATCGAAGAATATTGTCAGATTCCTCGAAATATCACAAGACAAAAAAAGGAAGAACTTCAAAAAAGAAAATTATGGTATTGTATACTTAGACCTATTTTAGCTATTTTTATTGCCTTTTTTGTTGGTGTCTTTTTACAAAAGGATATGGGAAGCTCTTTAATTATGGCGTTTATCTGTATGATGTTGTTTTTTATTACACCACGTCCATACTATACCAAATATAAAAAACTTGCTTTGATTTTACTGGTTATTGGTTTTATTCTTATATTGTTAAGTGCAACTTTCATATTAAAACCATATCAGTTAGGTCGTATTTATACCTGGTTAAATCCTTTGGGTGATATTGAAGGTGATGGCTGGCAATTAACGAATGCATTGATTGCTTTCGCGACAGGTGGTTTATTTGGAAAAGGGTTTGGATCATCAACTCAAAAGTATGGCTATATACCTGAATCACATAATGACTTTATTGTGGCCATTATTTATGAGGAATTAGGTTTGGTTGGTTTCATGCTGTTTTTAATTCCTTATGTGATTATTATATATAAGATGTTTCATTATGCATTAAGAATTAAGGATACAAAAAGTAAATTAATTCTTTATGGAGTAGGATTATATTTCTTTACTCATTTATTAGTGAATGTTGGAGGAGTTTCTGGCTTTATTCCTATGACAGGAGTTCCATTGTTATTGATTTCTTCAGGGGGTTCTTCAACTTTGGCAGCTATGATGGGATTAGGAATTGCTCAATCTATCATTGCAAAATATAATCGTGATCTTTTAAAAGAACAAATGGAATAAAATTGCATATGTTATTAATGGTGAGAATATGCAAATTGATGATTTTAAAGCTTTTGTGAAAACAATACCAGCTATTCGCGAAGAAGTTGTAAAAGGACGTTATACCTGGCAGCAACTTTATGAATTTTATGTTTTATATGGTGAAGATGACAAAATGTGGGAACCTTATAAACATAATAGGACAGACTTGACTGGGTTGTTAGATATTTTAAAAAATGTTGATTTAGATGCTCTTTCAAAAAGTTTTGAGGGGTTGCAAAAAATCTTAGATCTTGTTAGCACTTTTGTTGTTAAAGAACAACCAAAGTCTCAAAACAGGCAGTGGTACGATGATTAATGAGGAGTTGCGTCAATATTTAAGAATGCACCCAAAATGGTATTTGATTTTATCGCGCTATCCTCAAGAGTTTCCAACACTTTTACGACAATATAAAGTAGAAAATAAAATGACTTTTGCTGATCGTATTGAAAGAGTAGGAACTTTATTACAGATGTTAGATATGTTATTGTAGGTGAAAAATATGTATGAAATGATTGATGAACTAATGGATGCTATTTTTAAAACAGAAGAATTTGAAAAATATAATCAGGCACAATGTCATTTGTATCATGATCAGACTGTTGCATTACTATCAAGGTATCAAAGTTTGAAGGAAGATTATTTAAAAATAAAAGACTATCCTGGAGATATTGGTCAACAGTCATTAAAAAAAGAGTTACAGCAAGTTCAATATGAGATGAGTCAAAATTCTATTATTCAGAATTATTATCAGGCTTATGATCAATTGAATGACTTGTTAGAAAAAGTCACATGTATTGTTTTTAAGAATATAAGTGATGATTTACAAATAGAACGTTTTCAATTGTGAGGTATAATTCATGAGAGTCATTGCAGGAAAATTAAAGAGTCGTCAACTTAAAAGTGTTGATTCTAAATTAACACGACCTACAACAGATAAAAACAAAGAAAATTTATTCAATATGATAGGTCCTTATTTTCAAGGTGGTACATGTTTAGATTTGTTCGCTGGTAGTGGTGGACTTGGAATTGAGGCTATTAGTCGTGGTATGGATCAATTGTATAGTGTTGATAAACAATATCGTGCTTTTTTAACAGTGAAAGACAATGTAAAAGCATTAAAGATTGAAGATGTTGTTCATATTTATAAGATGGATTATTGGAAAGCTTTATTAAAGTTTGCTCAGGAGAATATTTGCTTTGATTTGGTTTTACTTGATCCACCTTATAGTATGAAGGTTCATCAGAAAATATTGGATTTTCTGGTTGAAAATCATATGTTGAATGATGATTGTATTATTGTTATAGAAGATTTAAAAGAAGAAGCCATTGATGTTAAAGAACCATTTATATTAAAGAAACAACAAATTTATGGGATTACATCATTACAAATATTAATATATAAGGAGAATAAATCATGAATGCAGTATATGCTGGAACATTTGATCCGGTTACATGTGGTCATTTGGATATTATTGAACGTGCAAGTAAGATGTATGATGTTTTGTATGTCACTATATTTGTCAATCCACAAAAAACAACATTGTTTTCTCTTGAAGAACGTTTGGCGCTTTTAAAAGAGGTGACAAAAACTTACGCTAATGTTCGTGTGGATTTTAGTGATGATTTAGCAGTATCTTATGCTAAAAAAATGAATGCACCCATACTGGTACGAGGTTTACGTGCAACGATGGATTTTGAATATGAATTACAGCTGGCCTTTTCAAATCAATATTTAGATGATAGTGTGGATATGATTTTTTTAATGACGAGGCCTAATCATTCTTATATTTCTTCTTCATCAGTCAAAGAAATTGCTTCACACCATCGTTGTGTAACAGGCTTGGTACCACCGATTGTGGAAAAAGCATTACATGAAAAATTTGGGTAATATAAATAAGGGAGGATTTATGAAAAGAATTGTTGATTTAAATGAATTGTCTTTAGAACAGATTCAAAATATTATTGATGAGGCTATTGCTTTTAAAAATGGTAAAGTGATTGATTATCACCAAAAGAAAGTTGTTGCCAATCTTTTTTTTGAGCCATCAACAAGAACTCATTATAGTTTTGATATGGCTGCTGGTAATTTAGGCTGCCGTACTCAAAATTTTGAGGCCAGTAATTCAAGTTTAAAGAAAGGTGAAACTTTGTATGATACTTGTAAATTATTTGAAAGTATCGGTTGTGATGCTTTAGTTATTCGTCATCCTGAAGAAGATTATTTTAAACAGCTAGAAAAGCTTAATGTTCCTATTTTAAATGCTGGTGATGGTAAAGGAAATCATCCTTCACAATCTTTACTTGATTTAATGACTATTAAAGAAGAATTTGGACATTTTGAAGGATTAAATGTTGTTATTGTGGGTGATATTTTACATTCACGTGTTGCTCATTCTAATTATCATGTTATGCAAAGACTTGGTATGAATGTATATACTTCTGGACCATTGGAATATAAACAGGAAGGCTACAACTATGTTGATTTTGATGATGTTATTGAAGACATGGATATTGTTATGCTTTTAAGAGTTCAACATGAACGACATGTTGGAGACGAGAATTTTTCTAAAGAAAAATATCATCAGATTTATGGATTATCTTTAGAAAGATATCAACGTTTAAAGGAAACAGCTATTATTATGCATCCTGCTCCTATTAATCGTGATGTAGAAATTAAAGACGAATTGGTAGAAAGTGAGAAGAGTCGTATTTTTACACAAATGCAAAATGGTGTTTTTGTAAGAAT
Source organism: Massilimicrobiota sp. SW1139 (assembly GCF_012027715.1). Taxonomy (NCBI): domain Bacteria; kingdom Bacillati; phylum Bacillota; class Erysipelotrichia; order Erysipelotrichales; family Erysipelotrichaceae; genus Massiliimicrobium; species Massilimicrobiota sp. SW1139. The sequence goes on from NZ_SJOR01000001.1 coordinate 69,363, forward strand.
GGCAATGCTTCATAAGGTGTTAGAAAATGAATAATTACTTATTAAAAAACGCTTATTTATATAATCAGGGTATTTTTCAAAAAACAGATATTTTAGTCAAAGATGGTTATATTGAAGAGATATCTTCAAATATCGAAAACGGTGATATGCCTGTCATTGATTTACAAGGTAAGTTGGTTTCACATAATTTTATAGATATACATACACATTTAAGAGAACCAGGATATGAACATAAAGAAACAATTCATACGGGAAGTTTAAGTGCATTATATGGTGGATATGGTACAATTGTAGCTATGGCGAACACAAATCCATGCATGGATGATATTGAAACAGTTTTAGATTTCAAACATAGGGTTGAACAAGATGGTTGTGTTAACATCTATACATATAGTGCAATTACTCAAAATCTTCAAGGTCAGAAATTAGTAGATATGGCACGTCTTATTGATGAAGATATAGTCGTAGGTTTTTCCGATGATGGTAAAGGTGTTCAAAGTGATGAGATGATGGAATTGGCTATGCAGTTGGCAAGTAATTTAGATTCTATTATTGTCGCTCATTGTGAAGATGAAAGTGAACTGCATGGTGGTTGTATACATGAAGGACGTTATGCTAAAGAACATCATTTAATAGGTATTAATAGTGCTTCAGAGTATAAGCAGGTAGCAAGAGATTTAGAGATAGTTAGGCAATATCACAATCGTTATCATGTTTGTCATATTTCTACAAAAGAAACTGTAGCTTTATTAAATGAAGCTCAAAAAGAAGGTTTATCTGTATCAGGTGAAGCTTCACCACATCATTTAATTTTAACAGAAGACAATATTAAAGATTGTCATCCCAATTTTAAGATGAATCCACCACTTAGAAGTCAAGAAGATCATCAGGCACTTATTCAAGGACTCAATGATCGTACAATCACAGTTATTGCTACTGATCATGCGCCACACGCTAGAGATGAAAAGAATACATCTATTCAAAATGCACCGTTTGGTATTATAGGTTTACAACATGCATTTCCATTATTATATACTTATTTAGTTAAGAAAAATCTGGTTTCTTTAGAAACAATTCTAGATGCTTTAACAGTTGGACCAGCTCAAGTTTTACATTTTGACTGTCAAGTTCAAACTGGTTCTTTAGCTAATTTATGTATTTTTGACCTTGATCAATCTTTTACGATTGAAGAAAAGGACTTGAAATCAAAATCAGCCAACACACCATTTTTAGGAACAACATGTTATGGTCGTATTTTTGCTAATATTATGAATGGTGAATTTATAAATTTGGAGGAAAAATAAATGGAAAACTATCAGGGAATAATGACAATTGTTTCTAAAAAAGAACTTGTCAAAGATGTATATGAAATGGTTTTAGAAGGTGAAGCTGCAAAGTTCATTCAAACACCAGGACAATTTATTAATGTCAAAATTAATGACTCATTACAGCCTTATTTAAGAAGACCTATGAGTATTTGTGATTATGATGAAAATCATATAACTATTATTTTTAAAGTTGTTGGGGAAGGAACACAGATTCTTTCACAGAAAAATATTGGTGATACTTTAGACTGTTTAACAGGACTTGGAAATGGCTTTTTAGATTTTCAGGCTCAAAAGGCAGTTGTGATTGGTGGAGGATTAGGTGTGCCACCGATGTATAATTTAGCAAAAACTTTAAAAAATCATGGTGTTGAAGTTCAGGCTGTACTTGGATTTAATAGTCAAAATGATATTTTCTATCAAAAGGAATTTATGGACATTTGTCCTACATATATAGCAACTATGGATGGAAGTGTTGGTGTTAAAGGAACTGTTATTGATGCTTTAAAAGAAAATCATATTGAATTTGATAAATATTATGCTTGTGGTCCTGAAAAAATGCTCGACGCTTTGGTTTTAACATATCCTGAAAATGGTTATCTTTCATTTGAAGCACGTATGGGATGTGGTTTTGGGGCTTGTATGGGATGCTCATGCAAAGTCAAGACAAAACCATATAAACGTATTTGTGTTGAAGGACCAGTGTTAATGTCAAGTGAGGTGATTGTCAATGGCTAATTTAAGAGTTGAATTACCTGGATTAAATATGAAAAATCCAGTTATTCCAGCAAGTGGAACATTTGGTTTTGGGTATGAGTTTACGAAATTTTATGATATCAACTGTTTAGGTTCGATGATGTTAAAGGGAACAACTTTAGAACCACGTTATGGTAATCCTTTACCAAGAATCGCAGAGGGACCAAGTGGAATGTTAAATGCTATTGGTTTACAAAATCCAGGTGTGGATGCAGTGATACATGAAGAATTAGAAAAATTACGTCCATTATACAATGATAAAGTTATTGCTAATATTGGGGGTAGTGCTATTGATGATTATGTTGAAACTGCTAAACGTCTATCTAAACATGATATGGTAGGGGCATTAGAACTTAATATTTCTTGTCCTAACGTACATGCGGGAGGAATTCAATTTGGAACTCATCCGGACATGGCTGGGGCAGTGACAAAGGCTGTAAAAGCAGTGAGTCAAAAACCTGTTTATGTAAAACTTTCTCCAAATGTCACTGATATAGTTGCTATGGCAAAAGCAGTTGAAGCAGCTGGAGCAGATGGAATTACGATGATTAATACAATGATAGGAATGCGTTTTGATATCAAAACAGGAAGACCAATTATTGCAAATAAAACAGGTGGATATAGTGGACCAGCTATTTTTCCAGTGGCTTTACGTATGGTTTATCAAGTGACTCAGGCAGTGTCTATTCCTGTTATTGGAATGGGAGGAATTGCCAGTGGTAAGGATGCTATTGAAATGATGATAGCAGGAGCTAGTGCAGTGGCTGTAGGTTGTCAAAACCTTGTTGATCCTTATGCTTGTCCTAAAATCATTCAGGAAATGAATGATATTTTGGATGACATGGGTATTGAAGATATTCATGAGATTATTGGAAAATCACATCAATATAAATAATGATTGAAATATATGAAAATGGACATACTAGAAATGGTGAATAGTATGTCCATTTATTTTCAACTTTTTTTAGCAAGCTTTTTTTGGGGAAGTAATGTTATTGTTATGAAATTATTGCTGAATCAGCTTCCTTTTTTATTTTTAGCATTTTTAAGAGTCTTATTATCTTTTTTATTTTTAGGTTTGTATATTTGTTTTACTCATATTCCTTTACATTGTCCAAATAAGAAGAAATTAATCATTATTGCACTTCTATCTATATATTTAAACTTCTATTTTACTTTCTTGGGTATGAATCAAGTAAAAGGGGTAGATAATGCATTTATGAATGCTTTATCTCCAACAGTAACTTTCTTATTATCATTTCTTTTTTTAAGAAATCATTATACATTTAAAGAATGGATAGCTATGTTTTTATCATTGTTTGCTTTTTTACTATCTATTCATTTTCAGATTTTTTCAATACAGATTGGATTCTTTTATCTTCTGCTTGGTATGATTCTCTATATTTCTGGTAATATTCTTATTCAAAAATGGAATATTTCTCATAGTATAAGTTTTACTTTTTTTGAATTATTATTTGGCTCTCTTTTTTTACTTGGACATTGTTTATTTGATGGACAATTGAGATTTTATCAGTTAAGTTCGTTAAATATATGGGACTGGATTTTATTTTTGGTTATTTCTGGTCTAGGGTTTGCTTTTATACAAATCACTTATATGAAAGCTATTCAACAAATTGGAGTAGTTCAAACAAGTTTCTTTTTAAGTTTAAATCCTGTGTTTACTTATATAGAATCTTTAATATTTTTAAATGAAAGTTTTGATTTGATGCATTTTATCAGTTTTTTATTATTAATGCTTTCTTTGATTATGATACAAAAAAAGAAAACTTCATGAGTTTTCTTCGTAATAGTGTATGAGAGCCTGTGTTCCTAGATTGTCTTCTTGAAGACTTTGATACATTTGTAAGACAGTATTTAAGACAGGAAGTTCTTGATGATCCATTTCCTCTTTAGCAATTTTTAAATCTTTGATAAAATGCTTGATATAAAACCCTGGCTGAAACTGTTCATCAATCATCGCTTGTCCATTATGTTCTAACTGCCAGCTGGCAGCGGCACCTTTGGTGATACATTGCATCAATATATTCATATCTAATTGATGTTCTTTGGCATAGTGAATGGCTTCACTGACACCTGCAATGGTTCCAGCAATCACTATTTGATTAGCCATTTTGGTATGTTGACCCATACCGCTTGTTCCTACATATATACTTGTACCTAGGATATCTAATATTTTTTGAACTTTTTGAAAAGTTGTATAGTCTCCACCAACCATAATAGAGAGTGTTGCATTTTTGGCTCCTAAATCTCCTCCAGATACGGGAGCATCTAAACTTTCTAACTGATGTGCTTTGGCATCGTTGTAAATTGTTTTTGCAAGTTTTGGCGATGATGTTGTCAAATCTATAAGAATAGCTCCTGGCTTAGCATTGTTTATGATTCCTTTTGGACCATAATAAATATCTTTAACATCATGAGGGTAGCCTACCATTGTCATAATTATGTCTTGATTTTGTATACATTCATAAACGCTATCTTTCCAGGTAATACCAAGATCTATTAAATCTTGTACCTTGCTTTTCGTACGTGTATAGATTGTTACATCATATCCAGCGCTAATAAGATGTTGAACCATAGGTTTACCCATAACGCCAACACCAATAAATGCTATTTTATTCATGAAATATCCTCCTTTGAAATATTTTATAAATTCTTTTCATGAAAATCAATAAATAACTTGACTTTTCCTATGCTTTCTTTATAATTACAAATGCGGCTATATCTAGGATATAAGAGTCCTCGACCTATTTCTTGGACATAGCTAAGTCAAATAAAAGGAGGAATAAATAATGTTAACTAAAGAAGAAAAAACTGCTATTATGAAAGAATACGCAACTAAAGAAGGAGATACAGGTTCTCCAGAAGTACAAATCGCTGTATTAACTGCTGATATCAACAAATTAAATGAACACTTTAAAGTTCATAAAAAAGATTATCATTCAAACAGAGGTCTTTTAAAGAAAATCGGTAGAAGAAGAGATTTATTAAAATATTTAAAAAATAAAGATCTTGATAGATACACAGCATTAGTTGACAAATTAGGATTAAGAAGATAAGGATATTCGAAATGAATATCTTTTCTTTTTGTAAATAAAAATAACAGAAATATCATTTTCAATCATAAATTTTGTTAATCATGTAATCAAATGTTGAGCGTCTATGTTTTTTTGAAATCAATCATTATATAATAAGTTCGTCAAATGAAGGAGGACGACAATATGAGTAAGGAAGATATTATTCAAGAAGCAAAAGACGCTTATCAAAAGGTATTTAAAGATCAAGAAAAAAGAAATAATCAGGATAAAGAAAATGGAGTTATTTTCAATCAGGCTGAATTAAAAAAAGAAATTCAGGAAATGAAAGAAAAAGAAGAACAAAAACATAAAACTTTAGAAGCTTTACGCCATTGTATTCATGAAAAAGCTGAGGAATCTTATGAAAAGACATTTCATGAAAATGCAAATAAACATATTTCATCTCATCAGAAGATGGACACACAAGAAATGTATGGACAACTTCAAAGTGAAAAAGAACGTCTGACGAAAATGGTTAAAGAAATGAAGGATAAGGAATTATCAAAGCATAAATAGTGAAAAGATGACTTCGGTCATCTTTTTTTATGAATATCTGTGTAAAATATGATAAAGAAATGATTTGTTATTACTGTAAAATATGCTATAATGACAAAGATAATGAATGAGGTGAAAAATATAATATGTCAAAACATGTAATGAGTTTAGAGTTTTATGGGAAAACAATAACTGTTGAAACAGGTGAACTTGCTAAGCAGGCTAATGGTTCTGTTTTGGTAAGATATGATGATACAGTGATTTTATCTACTGCAGTGGCTGGAAAAGAGCCTAAAGACGTAGACTTTTTTCCGTTAACAGTAACATATGAAGAAAAATTATATTCAGTTGGGAAAATCCCAGGAGGATTTTTAAAGAGAGAAGGGCGTCCTAGTGAACATGGAACATTAACGGCACGTATGATTGATCGTCCTATTCGTCCATTATTTGCTGATGGATTTAGAAATGAAGTTCAAGTTGTGAATACTGTTTTATCAGTGGATCAGAATGCGTCACCAGAAATGGCAGCGATGCTTGGAGCATCACTAGCTTTATGTTTATCTGATATTCCATTCAATGGACCAATTGCAGGTGTGAATGTTGGTTTGATTGATGGACAGTTTACAATCAATGCTGGTCCTGAAGAGATGGAAAGAAGTTTAATTAATCTAGAAGTTGCTGGGACTAAAGAAGCCATTAACATGGTTGAAGCTGATGCTAAAGAAGTTGATGAAGAAACAATGTTAAATGCATTATTATTTGGTCATGAAGCTATTAAGCAGTTAATTGCTTTTGAAGAAGAAATTGTGGCTTTATATGGTAAGGAAAAAATTGAAATTCCTTTGTTTGAATTGGATGAAAATATTGTAAAAGAAGTAGAATCTTTAGCTAAAGAGAGAATGATTCAGGCAGTTTCTATTCCTGGTAAATTAGAAAGATATGGAGCTATTGATGAAATCAATGATGAAGTCGTCGCTTTATTTGAAGCTAGAGAATATGCTGATTCAAAAGAACAGGAAGCTGTTATTAAACAGGTTAAAATCGTTTTACATGATTTAGAAAAAGATGAAGTAAGAAGATTAATCACAGAAGATAAGATTCGACCTGATGGACGTAAAATTGATGAAGTTCGTCCATTGGATGCACAAGTTGATTTACTTCCTAGAGTACATGGTTCTGCTTTATTTACACGTGGTGAAACACAAGTGCTTTCTGTATGTACATTAGGTGCTTTAGGAGAACATCAAAAAATTGATGGTTTAGGTTTAGAAGATCAAAAACGTTTTATGCATCACTATAATTTCCCACCATACTCTGTTGGTGAAACAGGTAGAATGGGTGCGCCTGGTCGTCGTGAAATTGGACACGGTGCTTTAGGTGAAAGAGCCTTAGCTCAGGTTATTCCAAGCGAAGAAGAATTCCCATATACAATTCGTGTTGTTTCTGAAGTTTTAGAATCTAATGGTTCTTCATCACAAGCTTCTATTTGTGCATCATCTATGGCATTAATGGCTGCTGGTGTTCCAATTAGTAATCCGGTTAGTGGTGTTGCAATGGGACTTGTGAAAAAAGGCGATGATTATACAATCTTAACAGATATTCAGGGAATGGAAGATCATTTAGGAGATATGGATTTTAAAGTTGCTGGAACAAAAAATGGTATCTGTGCTTTACAGATGGATATCAAGATTGATGGAATCACAAAAGAAATCTTACAAGAAGCTTTAGCGCAAGCAAAAGTAGGACGTCAGCAGATTATGGAATGTATGATGAATGCTATTAGTGAACCAAGAGATCATTTGAGTCCATATGCACCAAAAGTCTATATGATGAAAATTGAACCAGATCAAATTAAAGATGTTATTGGAACTGGTGGTAAAACAATTAATGAAATTATTGAAAAATCTAATGATGTTAAAATTGATATTGAACAAGATGGTCGTGTAACAATTTATCATTATGATCAGCAAGCAATTGAAACTGCTGCCAAACTTATTGAAAATATTGTAAGAAGAGCAGAAGTTGGTGAAATTTATGATGGAAAAGTTGTTCGTGTTGAAGATAAATTTGCTTTTGTAGAATTATTTGAAGGAACAAATGGTTTCTTACATGTTGGAGATATTGCTCATGAACGTATCAATAAAGCTTCTGATGTTTTAAAAATAGGTGATATCATTAAAGTCAAAGTAACTAAGATTACTGATAAGGGTGTCAATGTTTCTCGTAAAGCATTGCTTCCTAAACCAATACATAAAGAAGAAAAGAAAGACCATGAGTAAAATTATTTTAGCAAGCACTTCTCCTAGGAGAAAAGAATTGCTTGAAAGAGAAGGCATTGACTTTAAAGTTGATGCTTCTTTTATTGATGAAACATTAGATGATTCATTACCTATTGAAAAACGTTTATGTGATTTAGCAATGCGTAAAGCATATCCTATTCATCAAAAATATCCTCACGATATTGTTATTGCTGCAGACACAGTGGTTTATTTTGATCATTGTGTCATTGGTAAACCACATGATCGTCAGGAAGCTTATGAAATATTGATGCGTCTATCTCATCATCGTCATGATGTTTATACAGGAGTTGCCATATATATGGGAAATGATTTAAAAACATTTTGTGAAAAAACACAAGTCTTCTTTAAAGATATAACTGCGATGATTGATGATTATTTAGATTCCAATGAATGGATGGGAAAAGCAGGCGCTTATGGAATTCAAGGGAAAGCTAGTGTATTTGTTGATTATATTGTTGGTGATCGTGATAATGTCATTGGTTTACCTATAACAAAAGTTAAAGAATGTTTAAAACAATGAAAACATCTTTAACTTCTTATTTTATACGAAATTTTGTAAACGGATTCATTTTTTGTTGTTTTCTGTGATGATTTTTATTATAATGAAGAATGGAAAATAAATGTGGAGGATAATGATATGGAAAAGAAAGTGAAAAGAATAGCATTACTTTCTGGTGGTGGTGACTGTCCAGGATTAAATGCAGTAATTAGAACAATTACAAAAACAGCTATTCATAAATATGGATGGGAAGTTATAGGTTATGTTTATGGATACCGTGGTTTATATAACAATAACTATATTGAATTAACAGAAGAAAAAGTTGAAAACATCTATAAGGAAGGTGGAACTATTTTATATAGTTCTAATAAAGATAATCTTTTTGACTATTTGGTAGATGATGGAAAAGGTGGAAAAGTTAAAAAAGATGTCAGTGATGTTGGTGTAGAAAACTTGAAAAAAGCTGGTGTTGATGTTCTTGTTGTTTTAGGTGGAGATGGAACGCTAACAAGTGCTAGAGATTTTTCAAGAAAAGGTGTTAATGTTATTGGAGTTCCTAAAACTATGGATAATGATTTATCTAGTACAGACCTTACATATGGTTTCATCAGTGCAATGAGTGTAGGAACTGAATTTATTGATCGTTTACAGACAACTGCTAAATCTCATCATCGTGTTATTTGCTGTGAATTAATGGGAAGAGATGCAGGATGGATTGCTTTATATGCAGGACTTGCTGGAAATGCTGGTGTTTGTTTAATTCCAGAAATTCCATTTACGATTGAAAATATTGCTAAACATATTGCTAAACGTGATGAACAGGGATTGCCTTATACTGTCATTGCAGTAGCTGAAGGAGCAAAATATGCTGATGGTACAAAAGTCATTGGTAAAATTGTAGAAGATTCACCTGATCCAGTACGTTATAGTGGTTTGGCTGCAAAAGTAGCGGATGATTTAGAAAAAGTGATTCCAAATCATGAAGTGCGTTCTGTTAATCCTGGACATATTATCCGTGGTGGAGATATTACTCCTTATGATCGTATTTTATCTATTCGTTTTGGAGTTAAAGCATGTGAATTGATTGATGAAGGACTATTTGGTAATGTTGTGACTCTTCATGGAGAAAATATGGATTATACATCATTAGAAGAAGTTATTGGTGATGCTAAATTCGGTAAACAAAAACGTGTCGATCCAAATGGTGAATTGGTTCGTGCTGCTAAAGCTGTTGGTGTTTGCTTTGGTGATGAATAACATAAGGGCTGTTATACATGTTTGTGTATAACAGTTTTTTGTAGAATGATAAAATATGTAAAAATAATTTGCTTAAATATTTAAATTTTGATAGAATATCTCGTACAAGTCAAAAGGAGGGATAAAATTGATTGAAGAGTTGATTGAAAATGGTGAATATCTTCAAGCTTTAAATCAGCTTCATGATATGAATGATGAAAAAACAAGATATTTAAGACTTGTTTGTTTCATTGGGTTAGGCGAATTTGAAAAAGCAAAATATGAAGGCGCTCATGCAAAGGCTTTGGCCAAAGAAACATATTATGATGTTATATCTATGTACATCATGGCATTAAAAGAATTGGGTGACTATGAAGAAGCAATAGATTTATTAATTGAAGAATTGTCTATGCCTTATATACCTTATCAATATGAAACTTTGTTTAATACGGCTTATGACGAAATTTTACTTGAAAAGCAGGAAGCCCGATATGAAGTTGAAAATAAAAATCAAATTTTTTCAATAGAAGAAATTAATCAATTGTTAAACAAAAAAGATTGTAATGAAGATTTGTTGTATATGGCACTTGATCAATTACAGCAATTGAATGTTCGTATGATTATTCCTACAATTAAAACTTATTTGATGGATCCAAACAAACATTTTTTTGCAAAGACTTTATTGATGGAAATTATGATCGATCAGCAGGTTGATGAAGAAATGGAAGTTGAGAAGTTTGGTCAGATTTATAGTTTTAATCCAAGCTATATGCCAATGGTATTAGATCAGCTTGCTTATACAGGTATTTTAAAGTATCTTGAAAATGCATTAGAAAGTGATAATCCTTCACTTTTTGAACAGTGTCAGGAATATTTGGAATATTTACTGTATTCTTTCTATCCACAGGAAATTGATGAAATGGATTATAATGTCTGGGCAGCCTCAATTCATTATTATGTGGCAACATTACTCTCTATAGATGTTGACTTGTCAGAATTAGAAATTTTATATTATTGTGATTTAGAAGCAATTGAAGAACAAATTTTAGCACTCAAACAAGTTGAGTGTTAAAATAGTTGCATTATGTGATTGTTTCATGTATAATAAGCGTGTTGAAATAATGGAGGAAGTATAAATGGAAACAGTTTGTAATAAACTTGAAAAATCTATGATGGAAGTTAAAGTGACTTTCACAACTGAAGAATGGAAAAAAGCTCAAGAAAAAGCATTAGACAAATTAGCAAAACAAGTTAAGATTGATGGTTTTAGAAAAGGTCATGTACCTAAACAAATGGTCAAAGCAAGACTTGGAAAAGGAACTATTTTAGAAGAAGCAACTGATATGATTTTACAACAAAATTATTCAGGTATTTTATTGGATAATGATATTCGTCCAGTAGGGCAACCTGAAGTGAAAATTGATGAAATTTCAGAAGATGTTCTTAAATTAACTGTAACTGCACCAGTTGCTCCAGAAGTACAATTAGGTCAGTACAAAGGTTTAGAAGTGAAAAAGACACAAGTTAAAGTTACAAAGAAAGAAATTGAAGCTGAATTAAAGAATTATCAAAATCAATTTGCTGAATTAGTTATAAAAGAAGATGGTCAAGTTGAAAACGGTGATACAGCTGTTATTGACTTTGAAGGATTTAAAGATGGTGTTGCTTTCGAAGGTGGAAAAGGTGAAAACCATCCATTAGAAATTGGTTCAGGATCATTCATTCCTGGTTTTGAAGAACAATTAATTGGTATGAGTGTTGGTGAAGAAAAAGAAATTGAAGTCACTTTCCCAGAAAATTATCAGGCTGCTGATTTAGCTGGACAAAAAGCAACTTTCAAAGTTAAAGTTCATGAAATTAAATCAAAAGTTTTACCTGAAATTGATGATGAATTAGCAAAAGATGTTAATGTTGATGGTATTGAAACTTTAGCTGATTTAGAAACTTATACAAAAGAACAAATCAAAAACAGAAAACAAAATGAAGCTGAAGCAAAATTCAGTGATGATATTTTCAATGCTGTTATTGAAAATACACCACTTGAAGTTCCTGATGCAATGATTGAAACAGAACTTCAACAAATGTTAAGAGAAGTTGAACAAAATTTATCTCAACAAGGTTTAACAATGGATTTATTCCAACAATTAACTGGTAAAACACTTGATGATATGAAAGCTGAAATGAGAGAACAAGCTGAAAAACGTGTGAAATTTAATTTGATTTTATCTGAAATTGTTAAAGTTGAAAATATCGAAGTGAGCGATGATGAAGTTGATGACGAAATCAAAGAAATTGCAACTTACTATGGAAGAGAATTCGACGAAGTGAAAAAACTCTTTGAAGGACAGTTAGGACAAATTAGAAATGATTTAGCTACTCGTAAAGCTGTTCAATTGATTAAAGATAATGTAAAATAAGACGCTTCAAGCGTCTTGTTTTATTAAAACAAATGAATAGACAAGTGACTCATTATTATATATAATAATGAAAATACAAAGGAGGTCATGAATTATGGATGAATTAGATATTGTCGTTGATTTACCTGTCATTTGTACTAGAGGGATGGTTGTTTTTCCCTCTCATGAAATTTCTTTAGATGTAGGAAGAAGCTTTAGCCTTAAAGCAATTGAATTAAGTGTGAATGAATTTGATGAAAACGTTGTTTTTATTTCTCAAACAAATCCACTTGATGAAAATACAGATTTTGATCATGTTTATCATTATGGAACATTATGCAAAATTAAAAGAAGAATCAAAAGAGATAATCATGGAACAATCAAATTGACTGTTGAAGGTCAAAAAAGAATAGAAATTTTAAATCTTGAAGAAAGAGATGGTTGTCTTTTTGCAAAAACAAAATATCTTGAAGATATTCATGGTGACCGTGCTGAAGAAATTGCCTTAGTTAGAAAATTAACAGATCAGATGCAAACAATGCATAAAAATCTTCAGGTTTTCCCTCGTGAAGTTTTTGCAAGTTTGTCACAGGGCATGAGTGCGAGTGCATTAGCTGATACAATAGGACAATATATTAATGTCGAATTAAAAACAAAACAAGCTATTTTAGCTGAATGTGATATTAATAAACGTTTATTATTAGTTCTTGCAAGCATGGAAGAAGAAAAGACAATTAATGAAATAGAAGAAAAAATTAATCTTAAAGTCAAAGAAAGTATTGATGAAAATCAAAGAGAATATTATTTAAGAGAAAAATTACGTGCAATTAAAGAAGAACTTGGTGATACACCTAGTAAAGAAGATGATACAGATTATATTCGTGAAGAAATTCAATCAAAACCTTATCCTCAACATATCAAAGATAAGATTGAAGAAGAATTAAAACGATATGATATGATGCCACCTGCTTCTTCTGAAGCCAATGTTGTGAGAACTTATATTGATTGGGTTATGAAAACACCTTGGTATCAAGAAACTGAAGATACACAAGATATCAATGAAGTAGAAAGAATTCTTGATGAAGATCATTTTGGATTAGAAAAACCAAAAGAAAGAATTGTGGAACACTTAGCTGTTAAACAAATGACTCAGTCTTTAAATGCTCCAATTATTTGTTTGGTTGGTCCTCCAGGAGTAGGTAAAACTTCTATTTCTAAATCAATTGCAAGAGCATTAGGTAGAAAATTTGTAAAAGCTTCATTAGGTGGAGTAAGAGATGAAGCTGAAATTAGAGGACATCGTAGAACTTATTTAGGTTCTATGCCAGGAAGAATTATTCAAGGAATGAAAAAAGCAGGTGTTGTGAACCCGGTTTTCTTATTAGATGAAATTGATAAAATGTCTAGTGATTATAAAGGGGATCCAACAAGTGCAATGCTTGAAGTTCTTGATCCAGAACAAAACCAATTCTTCTCTGATAATTATTTAGAAGAACCTTATGATTTATCAAAAGTTTTATTCATCGCAACTGCAAATGATCTTGGAAGTATTCCTGATCCATTAAGAGATAGACTTGAAATCATTGAGATATCTTCATATACAGAACAAGAAAAATTAGAAATTGCTAAAAGACATTTATTGAAAAAAGAATGTAAAGTCCATGGATTAAAAGATGAACAGCTTCATATATCAGATGATGCATTAATGTATGTGATTCGTCATTATACACGTGAAGCAGGAGTTAGACAATTAGAACGTTTAATTGCTAAAATTTGTCGAAAAGCTGTTTTGAAAATTTTAAAAGATCAGTCTTTAATGCTTACATTAAATGTTGAAGATTTAGAAGAATATCTTGGTAAAGCACCATTTGAACATACTAAAAAATTAGATAAGCCACAAGTAGGTGTTGTTACTGGAATGGCATATACGCAATATGGTGGAGATATTTTACCAATTGAAGTTAATCATTTTGCTGGTAGTGGTAAATTTATTATTACTGGACAGCTTGGTGATGTTATGAAAGAATCTGCTTCTATTGCATTAGATTACATGAAAGCAAATTCTCAAAAATATGGATTAGAAAACATTGCTTTTGATAAGCAAGATATTCATATCCATGTTCCAGAGGGAGCAGTGAAAAAAGATGGACCAAGTGCTGGTGTGACTTTAACAACAGCAATCTTATCTGCCTTTAGCAATCGTCCTGTTCGTGATGACGTTGCTATGACAGGTGAAATTACATTAAGAGGACAAGTATTACCAATTGGTGGACTTAAAGAAAAATCAATTTCTGCACATCGTAGTGGTATTCGTACAATCATTATTCCTAAAGATAATGAAAAGGATATTGATGATATTCCTGAATCAGTTCAAAATGATTTGAATATTATATTAGCAGATAATATTGATACTGTTTTAGAAAATGCTTTAGTGAAACAATAAAGCTGCTGATTGAATCAGTAGCTTTTTTTGAAAGGAGAAAGATATGTATAAGGTAAACAAAGCACAGTTTTTGCTCTGTGCAGCATGGAAATCACAATGGCCAGATCATCAATTACCAGAAGTTTGTTTAGCCGGACGCAGTAATGTCGGTAAATCAAGCTTAATTAATACATTGACGAATCATCAAAAATTAGCAAAAGTTTCTTCAACACCAGGTAAAACACGTACTTTAAATTTCTTTAATATTAATGATGAAATCTGTTTGGTAGATGTTCCTGGTTATGGCTATGCGAAAGTCAGTGATGCTATAAAAGAAAGCTTTGCAGATATGATTGATACATATTTAAGAGAACGCGATTTGTTAAAAGGCTTAATTTTAATTGTGGATTATCGACATAAACCGACTCATGATGATGTTCAAATGTATCAGTATGCTAAGTATTATCAGATTCCTGTTATTGTTGTGGCAACAAAAGAAGATAAATTAAAACGAAATGATTTAAAGAAAAATGAAAAACGTATTAAAGAAACTTTGGATTTTCAAGAAGGGGATCTGTTTGTTCGTTTTTCAAGTCTAAATAAAGTTGGAATTGACGAATTATGGCAAGCTATTTTTCAATTATGCGAACTTTAAAAATAGTGATTAAAAATTATTGTTTCAAAATTAAATAGTGAATGAGTCAAGAAATAAACTTTACACAATAATACCTATTTTTTCATATGCTATAACAAATAATCTCGCTCTTAACAAATCTTTTCATTTTTTGTATAATAGATATAGGGAGGGGGAAGAAAAAATGATACGTATTATGTTATGCTGTGCTTCTGGTATGTCTACAAGTTTACTTGTTGAAAAGATGAAGAAATCAGCTTTAGAACAAGGTATAGAGGCAGAAATTTGGGCTGTTGGTGCTAATGAGGTGAAAGCTAATGCCAATCGAACAGATATTATTTTATTAGGACCTCAAGTACGTTATGCTCAACGTAAAATTGAATCTGAAGCACCTGGGGTTCCAGTTGCTCATATAGATATGAAAGATTATGGAATGATGAATGGTCAATCTGTTTTAAAACAGGCATTAGCCATACTTGAAAAGAATCAATAATGAAGTAGAGACAAAAGCTCTACTTTTTTTATTGTCAAAGTTTCTCTTATTCATATTCTTCAATCTTATGCATACAGTTTGATAGGAGGGATTGTATGCAAAAGATATATTTTAAAAAAATGGTTGATTTGAATCATCAACTTCATGAATTAATTTCAATATCTGTTGATGAATCTATTCGTTATAAGATGGAAACAGATGGAATGCGTGCGGTTGGTAGTATTATGATTAATGGTGAATATAAAGATACACAGGAAAAACATCAATTTCATGAAACAATAGATTTAGATATTTTCGCATTATTTGAAAAGATTACAGATAAAAGAGATTTTCATGTGAAAGTAGAAGATTTTGATTATCATCTTGTTGATGGTAATTTGTCATTGGTTATACAGGCTTACGTATATGGGGTATTGGATGATGAAGATCGTGTTGTTGATACAGTGACGAGAAATGAAGAAGTGGATCCTGCAGAAGAGATTGAAAAGCTTTTACGTGAAGAAGAAAAAATTGTGGATGCTATTCCTGAAACAAAGGAAGTGACAATTCAACAGACAAGGCCATTGGAAGATAAACAAGTTGATATGCCTGTTCAAGAAAGTGAAGATGTCAATAATGATGAAGATTTAGGCACATATTATTTCTATGTTGTTCAAGATGGTGATAGCTATGAAACTATTGCCAGACATTATAAAGTAGATGAATATGCTCTTAAGCAGTACAATCATGAGCGTTCTTTAACCCAGGGAACAATCGTTATTATTCCATATATGATATGAAGGAAATTATTTTAAAAAACTATGGACTTCATGTTATTGGTGAAATTAAGTTAAGTTCACATGTTTTTAAATTAAAATGTGAAGAAGGATACTATGTTGCAAAAATCACATCACAGAAATCATTACAGAATATGTATGATTCTATTGAAACATTGAATTTATCTTGTTTTGTTCATATCATACCGAATGATCATCATGAATATCTGACTTCTTATCAGCAACAATATCTTTATCTTATGCCGTTTATTGAAAGTGGTTCACAACATCTCAAGGAAATGAAAATTCAATTCTATTTTGAAACACTAGCTTATCTCCATGGTCATAGTTTTTATGATATGAAAGTTAATCAGCAATATTTTCATACACTTGAAAATGATGTTTTAAAAGTGATTCAGGAACGTATGGCTTATTATGAACAGATGATTACAAATTATGAAAATGAGCTTTACCGTTCACCTAGTCAATGGCTGCTTGTTATGAATTATTATCGTATCTATGATGCGCTATGTTTAGCACGTCAATATTTATCACAGTATATGAATTGTGTTCAAAATTGTCGATCTATTCGTATTTGTATCACATATAAAAATTTTGATTATCAACATATTTCACTGAAATCTAAATGTTTAATATCACTTGATTATCTGGAAATGGATTTACCCATTTATGATATATTTGATATGTATCAAAAAATACCAGATATTCTTTTTGATTTGGATTGTTTGAGTCAATCCTATTTGAAAAAGTTTGAATTAAGAGAAGAAGAAAAATTATTACTTTGCTGTTTAATGAATATTGTGCCTATTATTCAATTAGAACATGACGAAATTGATAACATTATTAAGCTTTCACGCTTATTATATTATTTAGATTCAATTCATGATTTTATTACACAGTTATAATTGACTTTGATAGTCAGGTTTGTTAGAATATAATAGACGTTGAAGAGGAGGAGTACATTTTGTATTCTTAAAGAGAATCTCTGGTTGGTGTGAAGAGATAGAAGAAGAAATGGAAGGTAGCCTTGGAGTTTGTTTTCTGAATATTGAAGTAGGTAAACACGTATAACTGCGTTAAGGTTTATGAGGTATACAGATTGTATATGAATTAAGGTGGTACCACGAACATTCGTCCTTATGCGAATGTTCTTTTTTATTAAAGGAGGAGAAGAAATGGCTAATTATATTGTCTGGGGATTATTTATTTTTGCGCTTTGCTTTTTAGGTTTTTTCTTTAAAAAAAGAGTTGATGAAAATAGGGTACATCGTCAAAAAGCTGCGATGGAATATGAAGCTAAAAAAGAGAGATATTCATATTTAAGACCTGGAGTCTTAGAAACATGTCCAAGAGAAGATGTGACTGCGGCAGCATTGTTTCATTGTATGAGAAAAGAAAATGATGATTTTGATCATTATTTTGAAAAAATGAATGAAAGTGAGAGAACTGTTTATGGTATTTATATGATTACATCTTCTTTAGAAGGTCGTAATGCATCTTTACATAGTTTCTTTTTAAGTCCAGCGAGTCAACCATATGTACCAATGGTAGTTGATATTTTTGAAAGAGTTGGTGCACATGAAATTGCTGATTTAATGAAAGCAGCAAGACGTTTTGCAGAAATTATTGAGAATGATGAAGAAGATGATGAAGATGATCCAGAAATGGGAGA
This sequence comes from Massilimicrobiota sp. SW1139, assembly GCF_012027715.1. Lineage (NCBI taxonomy): Bacteria > Bacillati > Bacillota > Erysipelotrichia > Erysipelotrichales > Erysipelotrichaceae > Massiliimicrobium > Massilimicrobiota sp. SW1139. Next base: position 87,462 of record NZ_SJOR01000001.1, read on the forward strand.
TTATTCAAGATATAATTTTTCAGATTTTACAAATGAATTTGTGACACTTGTCAGTACCACAAACCTAGGAGAAAAGTTAACACAATATGTTTTAGATCATAAAGAAGATTTTTATGATACAGATATTCCTGACGAAGATAAAGAGGGAGATGAAATTGATGAAAAAAGAATTAGCGACGAAATATAACCACAAAAGTGTAGAAGAAGGAAAATACAAAACGTGGTTAGATCATCACTATTTTGAAGCGGGAGATACTTCTAAGAAACCTTATAGTATTGTCATTCCACCACCTAATGTAACGGGGAAACTTCATTTAGGTCATGCTTGGGATACAACTTTACAAGATATGATTATTCGTTATAAAAGAATGCAAGGTTATGATGCCTTATGGTTGCCTGGTATGGATCATGCTGGTATTGCAACACAAGCAAAAGTAGAAGCACGTTTAAGAGAAGAAGGTGTTTCTCGTTATGATTTGGGCAGAGAAAAATTCTTAGAAAAAGCTTGGTCATGGAAAGAAGAATATGCTTCTATTATTCGTAGCCAATGGGAAAAATTAGGATTATCATTAGATTATACAAAAGAACGTTTTACTTTGGATGAAGGATTAAGCGAAGCGGTTAAAACTGTTTTTGTAACGCTATATGAAAAAGGTTATATTTATCAGGGAGAACGTATTATTAACTGGGATCCAGTTCAACGTACAGCTTTATCAAATATTGAAGTTATTCATAAAGAAATTGAAGGACATATGTATTATTTCAATTATGAAGTTGTTGAAACAGGTGAAAAATTGATTATTGCGACAACACGTCCTGAAACAATGTTTGCCGATCAAGCGATTTTTGTTCATCCGGATGATGAAAGATATCAGCATTTGGTTGGAAAACATGCGATTAATCCTGCGAATGGTGAATCTTTACCAATTATGGCAGACAGCTACATTGACATGAGTTTTGGAACAGCTGTTATGAAATGTACACCAGCTCATGATCCTAATGACTTTGCTTTAGCAAAAAAATATCATTTAGCGATGCCAAAATGTATGAATGATGATGGTACAATGAATGAATTATGTGGTCAATATCAAGGAATGGATCGTTTTGAATGCCGTGAAGCTTTAGTCAAAGATTTTGAAGCAAGAGGTGTTGTTGATCATATTGAAAAACATATGCATCAGGTAGGTCATTCTGAACGTAGTCATGCTATTGTTGAGCCATACTTATCAAAACAATGGTTTGTCAAGATGAAACCACTTGCTAATGCGGCATTAGAAAATCAATTAAAAGATTCTAAGGTTTCTTTTGTGCCACCTCGTTTTGAAAAAACATTTAAACAATGGATGGAAAATATTGAAGATTGGTGTATTTCACGTCAATTATGGTGGGGACATCAGATTCCTGCATGGTATCATAAAGAAACAGGAGAAATCTATGTGGGTAAAAATCCACCTGCAGATATTGAAAACTGGAAACAGGATGAAGATGTTCTTGATACATGGTTTTCAAGTGCTTTATGGCCATTTTCAACAATGGGTTGGCCAAATAAAGAGAGTGAACTCTATCAACGTTATTTCCCAACTGACACATTAGTCACAGGTTATGACATTATCTTTTTCTGGGTTTCTCGTATGATTTTCCAATCATTAGAATTTACTGGTCAAAGACCATTTAAAAATGTTTTGATTCATGGTTTGATCCGTGATGAACAAGGAAGAAAGATGTCTAAATCTTTAGGTAATGGTGTTGATCCTATGGATGTTATTGACCAATATGGTGCTGATACATTAAGATTCTTTTTAACAACAAATTCTGCACCTGGTATGGATTTAAGATATATTCCTGAAAAATTAGATGCTGCATGGAATTTTATTAATAAAATATGGAATTCTGCTAGATTTGTTTTAATGAATATTGATGAAAATATGTCATATCAGGATTTATCATTTGATCATTTAAATTTAGCTGATCAATGGATTCTCAATCGTTTAAATGAAGTGATTGCTTCTGTTGATGAAAATATGGATAAATTTGAATTTGTTAATGTAGGTAGTGAACTTTATAATTTTATTTGGGATGATTTCTGTTCATGGTATATTGAATTGTCTAAGGTTCATTTAAATAGTGATAATGACATTGAAAAGAAAGCAACACAAAATACATTGGTTTATGTATTGAATGCAATTGTAAGATTATTACATCCATTTATGCCTTTTGTGACAGAAGAAATTTATCAATCTATTCCACATATAGAAGAATCTATTTGTATTGCGAAATGGCCTACTATTAATGATAGATTCAATAATGAACAAATTCAGGATCAATTTGTTTACTTAATTGATATCATTAAAGGTATTAGAAATTTAAGAGCTCAATATGTCATTAAAAATGCTATTGAAATTGCATATTCTATTCAAACGCAGGATACTCAGCTTGAAAGCTTACTTGAAAATCTTTCACCATATATTTATAAACTTTGTCATGCGCGTTGCTTTGGTTATAATGTTGAAACATCTTCAAATGTAGCAACAGAAATGATCAAAGGTGGTAATGCTTTGATTATTGAACTAGGTGATTATATTGATTTGGAAGCAGAAAAGAAAAAGATGGAAGATGAAATTAAAAAGCTAGAAAACGAAATTAAACGTTGTGAATCTATGCTTTCTAATCCAAACTTTGTTCAAAAAGCACCTGCTCAAAAAGTTGAACAGGAAAGAAAGAAATTAGCTGATTATCAATCAAAGTATAATGCAATGAAAGATAAATTGAATATGATGTAAAGTGAAATTGAAAAATTTCACTTTTTTTCGTTTTTAAGAAGAAAAAATTGAAAAAAATGTATATATAATAATTAGGGGCTACTGATGAAAGGAAGGGTCAGCATGAAAGAATTAACCGTACAACAGCAATGTGAAATTCAAGGTGGAGGTTTAATTGCGACTGCATTACTCTATTTGATATTAGGTGCTGCAGCGTATAAAATTATTAAATCGAAGAAGGGAAGAATTTCAATTCCAAGACTCATCAGTATTGAATGGAGAGATTAGTGATATGAAAGGCAATTTGCCTTTCATATTTTTATATGTTATAGCATAGATTAGAAAGGGTGATTAAAATGAAGTTTGAATGGAAAGTTGTTATTTTTGCAGTTGTTTGTTCTTTGGCTTTTATGTTTATTTTTACATATGGATGCTCTCTAGGACAAAAGACACTTTATGCATATCAGGTTGGTATTTATAAGGAAGCAAGTAATAAAGATGAAAAATTAGCTGAATTGAAAGAAATGGGAATCGAAGGATATACCTATACAAAAAATGACCAATATTATGTATTATCAATGATTAGTGAAAAAAAAGAAGATATAGAAAAACATGCTACACAGGTAAAAGGAATCATGAAAACTTATATTGTGCCAACATCTACCACAAATGAAATGTTATTGGATTCTTTATCGAAAGGTGATGATCTATGATTAAGACATTACCATTAGAAGAAAATCCACGTGAAAAAGCATTAACATATGGTATTGAAACATTGAATAATGTAGAATTATTGGCACTGATATTAAGAACTGGGCATAAAAATGAATCGGTGATTCAATTGTCACAACGTCTATTAACGGAAATTGGAGGTTTTGCAAATCTATCGACGGTTACTTATGCAGATTTGATTGCTTTGAAGGGAATTAAGCAAGCAAAAGCAATTGAAATATTGAGTATTATAGAAATTGCTAAAAGATTAAAAGATGTTTCATCAATAGAGAAGCCATTACTCAATCCTTATGATATTTTTGGAAGAGTACATAACCAGTTGATGTTTTTAAAGCAAGAACATTTCCTGTTGCTCTGTTTAGATAATAAAAATAAAGTCATCAAAGAAAAAACCATTTTTATTGGCTCATTAAATATGAGTGTTGTCACGCCTAGAGAAGTCTTTAAAGAAGCTATCGCTATAAGCAGTGCCAAAATTGTTTTAGTACACAACCATCCAAGTGGAGATGCATTGCCTAGTGAAGAAGACTTGCTTATGACTGAACAGTTTCAAAAATTAGGACAAATGATGTCAATTGAAGTCATAGATCATATTGTGGTTGGGTGGAATCAATTTTATAGTATTATGGCAAAACAATTGTTTTTTTATGAATAAAGATGTGAAAATATAGGAATTTGATAAATTGTTTTTTACGAATTGCTTTTTTTATATTGAGATATTATAATGTATGAATGATAAGAGGTGGTATCTTTGTATAGAAAAGGTAATAAATGGACAAAACAAAAAAGAAGAATCGTTATTATAACAGTTGTACTGGTTTCATTTTCAGTATTAACACTTGTAACCAGTCGTTCTGCTTCAAGTATAGAAATTATTTTTAAAGATACAATTGCAAATTTAGAATATTATATTATTAAAGCGCCTATTCAATATGTAACAGGATTATTTGAAGAATATAATGATTTAAAAGATGTTTATGAAGAAAATGCAAAACTGAAGGAACAATTAGATAATTTGGCTCGTGAGAGTGCAATGAATGAAGTTTTAACAAATGAATTAAATGATTTAAAAGAAATTATGGATATTGATCATCTACCTACTGAATATCAGGTAAAATATACAAATGTGATTGCTAGAGATGCTCAAAACTGGAATAATCAGGTCACTATTAATTTAGGGAAAATTTCTGGTGTACAGGAAGGTATGGCAGTTGTTAATGCTCAGGGGATGATTGGGACAATTACAAGTGTCAGTGAAATTTCTTCAACAGTCACTTTATTATCAAGTGAAACATCCAAGTCACAATTGCCAGTTATGATTTTAAGTGGTGATGAGGAATACTATGGATTATTAAATCGTTATAATATTAATACGCATAAATATTCTATTACTTTGCTAAGTGATGTTGAAACAATTGAAAAAGATGCTAAGGTTGTAACAAGTGGTCTAGGTGGAAAAGGAAAGAGTCCAAAAGGAATTTTAGTTGGAACAGTAGAAAATTATGCGACAGGTGATGATGCAACTGAGTCTGTTTGTGATGTCACACCTAGTGTGGATTTTGACGCTCTTAATGATGTTGCCGTTGTTCAAAGGGTGAATGAACAATGAGAAAACGTGTCCAAGATAGCTATCTAGCCAAATGTTTTTTAGTTGTTTTTTTATGTTTTGTAGTCGATAGTACAATTCATTATTTCTTGCCCTATAATTTCACTAAAACCGGAATAACCATCACACCATACTTAGGTTTAATGATGTTTGCGTTATTAGTGAGGACAATAGATGGTGCAGAACGTTATTTCTTTGCAACCATATGTAGTCTTTATTATTCTGTTGTCTATGCAAATTCTTTAGCCATATATATTCTTATTTATTGTTTAATCGCCTTTGTTCGTTCTTATTTGTTTAAATTAGACACATTAAATATTGTTGAATCTACAATTTTTTGTGTTTTGACAATATTCGCCCAGGAATGTATTGTATATTGGTTGATGTGGATTACCAATATGACAAGATATCCAATGGTTTCATTTGTAGTTATGCAATTATTACCAACACTACTTTTGAATGCTGTTTTATCTGTTATCATTTATTGGATCTACAATAAAGTGAAAATTGAGGTGAAATAATGAATATTGAAGTCAAAGGAATTAATGGAATACTGGTTATGAAAGTCAATGAGAATTGTACATTTCAGCAGTTTTTAGATGATTTGAATCAGCTTTTGGAGCAACCCTTATTTCAACAGGAGGGGTACTATCCAAGAGCTTTTTTTGATTTTGGCTGTCGAGTTTTAGCAAATGATGAAGTTCATTCTTTGATGGATTTACTGATGCAAAAAGAAAAGGTTTTATTCGATGGTATGACATATCATCAGCAACCTCATCAGGTCCATATCAGAAAAGAACAACTTCACAATGGTGAAGAAATTATCATTGATCATGAAACATTATTTTTAGGAATCGTAAATCCAGGAAGTTATGTTTATTGTTATCAAAATGTTTATTTTCTTAATACAGTCAAAGGAACTATTGTCGCAATGAATGAAGATGTGCGTATATTTGGACATGATTTTCAAAATGCTCAAATTATAATTAATCAACAGACATTACATGATTTGACAACTTCTGCACTCACAAGCGTTTATTATAAAGATAACCAGATTATTTTGACGAAGGAGGAAAATTATGTGTCGAACTATAGTCATTACGTCGGGTAAAGGTGGTGTTGGAAAAAGTAGTATGACCATTAATTTGGGTTATGCATTAGCCAATATGAATAAAAAAGTATGTTTAATAGATGCGGATTTTGGTTTGAAAAACTTAGATGTCATGTTAGGGTTAGAAAATAGAGTGATTTTTGATTTGAAAGATGTTATTTCAAATAAATGTTCTTTACAACAGATTTTAGTTAAAGATAAACGTATGCAATCTTTATATTTATTGCCTGCGTACAAATCACTTTCTTTTGAAAATTTAAATTTAGATTATATGATCAATATGGTAGAACAGTTAAAACAGGAATTTGATTATATATTGATTGATAGTCCTGCTGGTATTGAAAAAGGGTTTCAATATGCCAGTAGTTTGTCGAAAGAAGCTATTATCGTTGTCAATCTAGATACTGTTTCTTTACGTGATGCTGATCGTGTTGTAGGCTTATTGTTGAAACAGGGTGTTGATCAATTACATATGCTTGTCAATAAATATAATGAATCAGATGTTTTGAAAGGGCGTTGTCCTTCACTTAAAGAAGCCTACGATATTTTATCAATCCCATTGATTGGAATTGTTTATGAAGAACATGATATGATTGAGGCTAACAATAAAGGCATGCCTATTTATATGAATAAAAAAGAAAATATTTATCGATGTTTTGATCGTATTGTCAAACGATTAGAGGGGCAGGAGATTCCTTTTCAAAAAAATAAAAGAAAACCTCTACTGGAACGTCTTTTTAGATAATATTTTTTTGTTTTCTTTCATAAGTTAAAATGAGGTGAAAACTTGTGAATGATATTGATGAAATTAGAAGGAGAATGGAGAAGAGAAGGGCACATCGTCATCCTGTCTTAACCGATCGTCATTTTTCTAAAATTTATAATGGTATGATTAAAGCAATGGTTGCTTTACTTGTGGGAATTGCTATTTGTGCATATGTTAAGGTCAGTCCTAATGGAGATTATATTAAAGATTACGTGTTAAATGATTTACAGTTTTCAAAAGTCACATCATGGATTAACCAGCATTTATTGTCTTTTCAGGGACAAGAGGAAACTGCAACTGTTTCATCAAAGATGAATTATACACATATCAAAGATAATTATTATACGAATCAATCTAATGAAGTATTGAATTTTGGCAAAGGACGTGTCATCTATGTGGGAGAACAGAATTTATTAGGAAAATATGTAACAGTTCTTTTAGAAAATAACATAGAAGTGACATTTGGAAATATGCAGGATGTTTTTGTAAGTATGTATGACCAGGTTGAAGAATCAACTATATTGGGAACATATGAAGATCAGGTTATGATTGTTTTTACTCAAGGTGAACAGGAAATTGATTATTCAACATTTGAAGAGCTTATATCATAAACTTTCTATCCATCCAATTACGCTTGTTTATTTTCTTTTTTCATGGCTGGGAGGATATTTGAAATGGTATCTTTCAACTTTATTGATTGTTTGTTTACATGAAATATGCCATCTCTTGATGGCATATTATTTTCATTTTCAAATTAAAAAGATAGAATTGCTTCCATTTGGAGCATATTTGCATTTAGAAGATTTTTATTTTCAATCTATCTGGAAAGAAATGTGTGTTGTTTTAGCTGGACCATGTAGTCATTTGTTTATTTATGCAGGAATTCAAATGTTAAGTCATGGTGTTTATCAGGACTTTTTATTAACAATGAATATGTTTGTTTTGTGTTTTAATCTTTTACCTATCTATCCTTTGGATGGTGGTAGATTTCTAAGCTTACTTTTACAAAGTATTATGGATCTAAAAAAGTCTTTATTTTTGACTTTAAAAATATCTGTTTTTGTATATTGTTTGCTTTTCTTATTTTATTTGCAAATGAATACTGTTATTATTTTATGCTATCTTTTTTATCAGCTATGTTGTTTTTATAGGTTTATTTTTATTTATTTAAGGACATATTATGGAAGGATACCATCTTTTTCCAATCAGCGGCCACCCCTTGTTCATGATTGTTTGATATATCGAAGAGGTTATCATAATTATTATGTTATTGATCAAAAAATGAGAGATGAAAAAGAAATGATACCAGAGCTTTTAAAAAGTATAAAAAAAAGAAAAATATAGGAAATTATCTTGTTTTTTTGGACGTGTTATGGTATTATACAACGGGTATTGAAAATACACACATTGTGAATTCATAAATCGAGTGCCTGTTCATGGTGGTTTATGTTAGAAACAATGGAGGAAAAAAACGAAAGGGAGGAAGTTACAATGGCAGTAATTTCAATGAAAAAATTATTAGAAGTTGGTGTTCATTTTGGACATCAAACAAAAAGATGGAATCCAAAAATGGCTCCATACATTTTCACAGCTAGAAACGGTATTTATATCATTGATTTAAAGAAATCATCTGATAAAATCGATGAAGCTTATGCAGCTTTAATGGATATCGTTGCTAAAGGTGGAAAAGTTTTATTTGTAGGAACTAAAAAACAAGCTCAAGAAGCTGTTCAAACTGAAGCTGAAAGATCTGGAAGTTTCTATGTAAATTCTCGTTGGTTAGGTGGAACATTAACTAACTTCAAAACTATCCAAAAGAGAATTAGAAGATTAAAAGAATTAGAAAAAATGGAAGAAGATGGAACTTTAGAATTATTCACTAAAAAAGAAGCAGTTCTTCTTATGAAAGAAAAAGCTAAGTTAGAAAAGAACTTAGGTGGTATTAAAGAAATGAGAAGATTACCAAATGCTTTATTTGTAGTCGATCCTAAAGTTGAACATAACGCAGTTGCAGAAGCAAGAATCTTAGGTATCCCTGTATTTGGTATCGTTGATACAAACTGTGATCCTGATGAAGTGGATTATGTAATCCCTGCTAATGATGATGCTATTAGAGCTGTTAAATTAATTGTAGCTGCTATGGCGGATGCAGTGTGTGAAGCAAAAGGTGAACCAGTAACAGTTGCCTATGTAAAAGATGAAGATGATAAAGAAGTATCAATGAATGATGCTGTTGCTTCTGTAGAAGAAAACAAACAAAAAGGACCTAGATACAAAAATGCTGGACGTCCTAAAAATAACAAACCTGCTGAAGTAAGCAAACCAGCTGAAGTTAAAGAAGAAAAAACTGAAGCATAGTTAATAAGAGGGGAAGCTTATGCTTTCCTTTTTTTATAAAAAAGATGGAGGAGAAAAAAATGGCTATTAGTGCAAAATTAGTAAAAGAATTACGTGAAAAAACTGGTGCTGGAATGATGGATTGTAAAAAAGCACTTGAAGCTTGTAATGGTGATTTAGAAGCTTCTTTTGACTGGTTAAGAGAAAAAGGAATTGCTAAAGCTGCAAAAAAAGCAGATCGTATTGCTGCTGAAGGTTTAACTGCTTTTGTTGTTGATGGAAATGCTGCAGCAATCGTTGAAGTTAACTCTGAAACAGACTTCGTTGCTAAAAATGCTGAATTCCAGGAATTAGTAGCTTTAACAGCAAAAACAATTGTAAATGCAAAACCTCAAGATGTAGAAGCTGCTTTACAATTAGATGTTGAAGGTAAAGATTTAGGAACTGTTATTGCTGAAAAAAGTGGTAAAATTGGTGAAAAATTAAGTTTAAGAAGATTTACTGTAATGACTAAAAATGATGATGAAATCTTCGGTGCATATTCTCATATGGGTGGAAAAATGTGTGCTTTAGTTAAAGCTTCTGGTATTGATGAAGTGAAAGCTAAAGATGTTGCGATGCAAGTTGCTGCAATTGCTCCACAATATATTGATAGAACAGCTATTCCAGCTGAAATTTTAGAACATGAAAGAACTGTTTTAAAAGCTCAAGCTATGGATGAAAATGCTAAGAGTGCAAAACCAAAACCAGAAAATATTATTGAAAAAATGATTGAAGGGCGTTTAAACAAAAACTTAAAAGAAATGTGCTTAGTTGATCAAGCATTCATTAAAGATTCTGATCAAACAGTAGCTCAATACTTAGGTAATGGTAAAGTTTTAGAAATGGTACGTTTTGAAGTTGGTGAAGGAATGGAAAAACGTGAAGAAAACTTTGCTGAAGAAGTTGCTGCTCAAATGAGAGGATAATTATATAAATAGAAAGGACACACTTTTTGTGCCCTTTTCTTGTAAAATGGAGGAGAGATCATATGAAGTACAAAAGAGTTTTATTAAAGCTAAGTGGTGAAGCGTTAGCTGGTGAACAGGGATTTGGAATTAATCCAGTTGTTGTTGCAGATGTTGCAAGACAAATTAAAGATGCTAAAGATTTAGGTGTAGAAATTGCTATTGTTTGTGGTGGTGGAAACATTTGGCGTGGTAAAACTGGTAGTGATATGGGTATGGAAAGAGCCGCTGCTGACTATATGGGAATGTTAGCAACTGTGATGAATGGTATGGCTTTACAAAATGCATTAGAAGCTATTGGTTTGGATACACGTTTATTATCAGCTATTGATATGAAAGAAGTGGCAGAACCTTATATTAGAAGAAGAGCGGTACGTCATTTAGAAAAAAATCGTATTGTTATTTTTGGAGCAGGAACTGGTAGTCCATTCTTTACAACTGATACAACTGCTGCTTTGCGTGCAGCTGAAATGAATGCTGATGTGATTTTAATGGCTAAAAATGGTGTTGATGGTGTTTATTCAGCTGATCCTAAAATCGACCCACAAGCTAAAAAATATGATCATATAACATATTTAGATGTATTAAATGAAGATTTACATATCATGGACCAAACAGCAATTACATTATGTAAAGACAATGGTATCGATCTTTGTGTATTTAATATGCAAGAAGATGGTAATATTGCACGTGCATGTAATGGTGAATCAATTGGTACAATTATTTCAAAAGGAGGGAAAGAAACATGCTAGATTTAATTTTAGAAGAAACTAAAGAAAAAATGGAGAAATCTATTGAAGCTTTTAAACACGAACTTTCATCAGTAAGAACTGGTCGTGCTAATCCAACTATGCTTGATAGAGTAAAAGTTAATTACTGGGGTGAAATGACACCTTTAAATCAAACTGCTGGTATTTCAGTTGTAGAAGGACGTCAACTTGTTGTTAAACCATATGATAAAAATATTTTAAAAGATATTGAACATGCTATTTACGAAGCTAATTTAGGATTAACACCACAAAATGATGGTGAAATTATTCGTATCAATGTCCCAGCATTAACTGAAGAAACAAGAAGAGAATACGTAAAACAAGCGAAAAAATATGCTGAAGATGCAAAAGTGGCTTTACGTAACATTCGTAGAAATGCTAATGATGATGTTGAAAAAGCTGATTTATCTGAAGATGAAGTTAAATCAGGTAAAGAGAAAGTTCAAAAATTAACTGATCAATATGTTAAAATGATTGATCAATTAACAAAAGAAAAAGAAAATGATTTAATGACAGTTTAGTTTTTTAGACTCCTGCTTAAAAGTAGGAGTTTTTTTGTAGAATATTTTAAGATAAGAGTTCGCATGTTGAATCCTTTTATGTTATAATACAAAAAGATTATGAGGTGACGATATGTTTTTTAAGAAAAAAAGAAAAATAGATTATGATTTAGATATGACTAATATTCCTAAACATATTGCTTTTATTATGGATGGTAATGGTCGCTGGGCAAAAAAAAGAAAAATGCCACGTACATATGGACATCATGAAGGTACGAAAACAATTCGTACTTTAGCCTTAGAAGCAAACCGTCTTGGTGTGAAGGCTATGACTGTTTATGCTTTTTCTACTGAAAATTTTAAAAGAGATGCCAGAGAAGTCGAATATATTTTTAAATTGCCTAAAGAATTTTTTAATCTTTATTTAAAGGAATTAATGGATAATGATGTTCAAATTCGTTATATTGGTCATTTAGAAATGGCTCCAATAGAAACACAGAAAATCATTAAAGATGCAATTGCACAAACAGCACAAAATCATGGGTTGATTTTGACATTTGCTTTTATTTATGGTGGTCGTGATGAAATTATTGAAGCAACAAAAGATATTTGCGAACAATATAAAAATGGTCAAATTACTTTAGAAGATATTACAGAAGATTATTTTGAAAGACATCTTATGACAAAAGATCTTCCACCTGTTGATTTAATGGTGAGAAGTAGTGGCGAATGTCGTTTGTCAAATTTTTTACTTTGGCAATTAGCTTATGCTGAATTTGTTTTTGATGAGACATTATGGCCTGATTTTGATGAAAAGAGATTGCATCATGCTATTGCGATATATCAAGGTAGAGAAAGAAGATTTGGAGGTGTTTTAAAATGAAAACACGTATTATTACAGCTATCGTTCTTCTTATTGTTATTTTGCCATGTGTGATATGGGGAGGTTTACCATTTAAGGCATTAATAGGTATTGTTGCAGGAATTGCTGTTTTTGAAATGCTTTCTATCTGCAATCGTCCTAAAGCTCATATTTATTTATATCCAATCGTAGCTATCTTTGTATTTTATTCTTTATATTTTGAAAAATCATTACTGATTTCAAGTGAAATTATTATTTTATATATGATTATTTTAATGGCATGTAGTATGTTTGATGAAGGTATGAACTTTTTAAGATTGTGTTATTATTTTACATCAGGTGTTTTAATTGCTATGGGATTACATATGCTTTATCAATTGCGTTTAACATATGGATTAGAATATATTTTGATTCTTGCTTTGGCTACTTTTGGTACAGATACAGGAGCTTATTTTACAGGGATGTGTTTTGGAAAACATAAATTAAATCCTCGTCTTTCGCCTAAAAAAACGATTGAAGGTTCGATTGGTGGTGTCTTTTTAGGAACTGTTCTTTCTGCTGGATATGGTGCATATATTCAAATAGAGATGCCCATAATCTGGTTGATTATTATGTGTTTCATATTAACAATGACAAGTCAAATTGGTGATTTAACTTTTAGTAGTATGAAAAGAACTTTTGAAGTCAAAGATTTTTCTCAGATTTTACCTGGTCATGGTGGGATTTTAGATCGTTTTGATTCAATTCTTTTTAATGCAATGGTTTTTGGTATTTTGATTCATTTTATAACAATGGTGGTGGCTTAATATGAAGAAAATTTGTGTTTTAGGAGTAACCGGTTCAATTGGTCAACAAACTGTTGATGTTGTGAAACATCATCGTGATGAGTTTGAAATTGTAGCCATGAGTGCTGGTCGAAATATTGATTTATTAGAACAGACAATGACAGTTATTCATGCTAAGCATATTTGTGTTCAAAATGAAGAAGATATGCTTTATCTTCAAAGAAAATACAAAGATGTTCATTTTTATTGTGGTCAGGAAGGTTTGGTAAGTATTGCGACTTTGAATGAAGTTGATATTGTTTTAAATGCAATTGTTGGTTTTGCTGGCTTGCTTCCTACAATGAATGCTATTAAAGCTCATAAAGATATTGCTTTGGCTAATAAAGAAACACTTGTTGTTGCTGGTCATTTGATTATTCCTCTGATAAAAGAATATGAGGTACAGTTATTACCTGTAGATAGTGAACACTCTGCTATTTTTCAATGTATCAATGGGGAATATCATGGAGAGATTAATAAAATTATTTTAACAGCAAGTGGTGGAAGTTTTCGTGATAAAACAAGATCTGAACTTTCACATGTCAGTGTTGAAGATGCACTTAAGCATCCAAACTGGTCTATGGGTGCAAAGATTACCATTGATAGTGCGACTTTATTTAATAAAGGTCTTGAGGTCATGGAAGCCAAATGGCTTTTTGATGTTGATTATGATGATATAGAAGTTCTTATTCATCCAGAAAGTATTATACATTCTATGGTTGAATTTAAGGATACTGCTGTTATTGCACAGCTTGGAACACCGGACATGCGTTTACCTATTCAATATGCTTTAACTTATCCGCATCGTTTCCCATTAATGGGTGGTAAGCGTTTATCATTAAGTGAAGTGGGAACTTTGCATTTTGAAAAACCTGATTTTCATCGTTTTCATGCATTAGCTTTGGCATATGAAGCAGGGCGTAGAGGAGGTTCAATGCCATGTGTTTTAAATGGTGCAAATGAACAGGCAAATACTTTATTTTTAAAGAAAAAAATTGAATTTTTAGATATTGAAAAATATGTTGAAGAAGCTATGCGTGCGCATCATTGGATTGATCATCCAACTTTAGAACAACTCATTGAAATTGATCAATGGGCAAGAAATTTTGTAAAAGAAAGAGTAGGAGAAATATAGATGCAGACAATCATTACTATCATAGTATTTTTATTGATATTAGGTTCAATCATTATTATTCATGAATTTGGACATTTCATTGCTGCTAAAATTTTTGGTGTCTATTGTTCACACTTTTCAATAGGATTTGGTCCTAAATTATGGTCTAAAAAAGGTAAGGAAACGGAATATGAAATTCGTGCTTTGCCTTTTGGGGGCTTTGTTTCTATGGCTGGTGAAGAACAGAGTGATGAAGAAGAATTCAAGGATATTCCCCTTGAAAGAACTTTAAAAGGAATTAAAACATATCAGAAAGTGATTATCTTTTTAGCTGGAGTCTTTATGAATTTTGTACTGGCAGTTGTTGTCACATTTGCTGTTAATGCATTGAGTGGTCAGTTACCTGTTCAAACAGCTCAAGTTGGTCAAATTATAGAAAATTCTCCTGCTCAACAGGCAGGATTAGAAACTGGAGATATTATTCAAGAATTAACGATTAATGAAACAGGACAAGTTATTTTAGTATCAAATCTTGGAGATATTCAACTGACTCAAAAAGATCTTCAGACAACCGCATCTACAATCCATGTTCAAATTAAAGTGGATCGTGATGGGCAGACAAAAAATTTACAGGCAACTTTAAAATATGATCAGTCATCACAAGTTTATAAATTAGGAATTTATCAGGCAACACGTTCTATGAATATAGCTGAAGCGATTCAATATACGTTTATTTCTATTGGTGAAATGAGTGTTGCGATTTTTGTGGCTCTTGGTCAATTGATTACTCGTTTTAGTGAAACAGTTACACAGCTTTCTGGGCCTGTTGGGATTTATCAGGTCACTTCGCAGGTCACACAAACTGGGCAGATTACTTACATTTTAAATTTATTGGCTTTGCTTTCAGTCAATGTAGGTATCTTTAACTTATTGCCAATTCCTGGTTTGGATGGATGTCAGGTTATTTTTGCATTAATTGAAAAGGTTATTGGAAGAGAATTGCCTGAAAAAATCAAGATTGCTTTGCAGCTTTGTGGATTAGGACTGGTTATGTTATTAATGATTTTTGTCACATATCAAGATGTTTTAAGAATATTTCAATAAAAGGGATTTTTATCCCTTTTTGCTATAGGAGGTTTATTGGATGGATAAAATGCTTATATTATTACAGCAGCTTCATCTTGAAAACGAAGTTTCTGCTTTGAAACATGCTTATATTGAGCATGTGATTGTACATAAAGATAACTCTTATACATTTTATATTGGTGCATCACATATTGTGCCATTAACAGAAATCAGATTATTATTCGCAGCAAAAAAAGAATTTCCTTATCCATGTGAATTTCTTTTTGATTGGGCATCTTCATATACTCCTCAAGACGTTAAAGAATATGCTCTATTTATTTTTGATGGATTAAAACATCGTTTTCCACAAATTGATTTTATTAAAGAAGATTTATTATCTTTTGAAAATAATACTCTTGAAATTGAAGTTATTAATGATATTCAACTCAATCAGTTAGAGAAATTATATAAAATTTTTGATAAGTATTTTAATAAATTTGGAATGCAAATTGGTTTTCATGCTTTTATTGACCAAAATAATCAAACATATCAATCCATCCAAGAGGAAATGGATGCTTTAAATGAAGTTCAAGTTGATATGAAAACATTTGATCAGGTTAGTCAAGTTCCAAAAAAAGAAAATAAACCAAAGTATCAAGGATATAAAAAAGATTATTTTTCATTAACAATTGATGAAATTGATGACACGGTCAAAGAAGTGATGATTCAAGGCTATGTTTTTAAAGAAGAATCTAAGAAAGTCAAATCAGGAAAAACAATTCAATCATTATATGTGACTGATTATACCAACAGTATTGTTGTTAAACGTTTTGAAAATAAAGGTGGCAACAGTGTTGAAGAGATGAATAAAGTTAAAAAAGGTAATGTTTGGGTACGTGTAAAAGGAAATGTCGAATATGATACGTATATGAAAGATACTGTTATTGTGGCTCGAGAAGTAGAAGTCATTCCTTCACCTAAAATACGTCAAGATCAGTCTGAAAAAAAACGTGTTGAATTACATGTGCATTCAAAGATGTCATCAATGGATGGAATTGGCAGTATTTCTGAGTATATCGAAAGAGCTGCTTATTGGGGACATCAGGCTATAGCTGTTACTGATCATGGAAATGTTCAATCATTTCCTGAGGCACAAACAGCAAGTCAGAAACATAAGATCAAAATGATTTATGGGGTCGAAATGTATATGATTGATCCTGAATTTACAGTTGTTTATAATGAAACAGACAAAACATTAAAAGATTTAACATTTGTATCTTTTGACCTTGAAACAACTGGATTATCTATTATGGATGATGATATTACTGAATTTGGTGCGGTTAAAATAAAAAATGGACAGGAAATTGATCGTATTCAAAGCCTTATTAAACCTCATAAACGTATCTCACAGAAGATTACCAATTTAACACATATTACAAATGAAGATGTTAAAAATGCACCTTCAATTGAAGAATTTATACCGAAAATTTTAGACTTCTTTGGTGATGATGTTATTGTGGCTCATAATGCAACTTTTGATGTTGGATTTTTAAATGAAATCTTAACACGATATGGATATCAGAAATTAAAGAATCCAGCTATTGATTCATTAACTTTAGCGTGGAAACTTTTACCAGATTTGAAAGGATATCGTTTAGGTAATGTTGCCAGACATTATCGTATTCCTTATGATGGTGATGATGCCCATCGTGCTGATTATGATGCTGAAGTTTTAGCTGGTGTTTTTAATATGATGTTACATGATTTGATGCAACAAGGTTATTATAATGTATTGGATATGAATAAAATGGAATGTCCACAGGCATATAAGATTGTTCGTCCTAAACACATGTGTGTTCTTGCTAAAGATAAAACAGGTTTAAAAAATATGTTTAAACTTGTTTCTGAAGCGAATACAACTTATTTTGAAAAAACATCACGTATTCCACGAGAACGTTTAGAGTTTTATCGTGAAGGTTTATTATTTGGTAGTGGGTGCTATAACTCAGAAATTTTTGAGCTTGCAATGACAAGAAGTCTTGAAGAATTAAAAAAAGCGATGTCTTTTTATGATTATATTGAAATTCTTCCATTAGATATATGCCAATATTTTGTTGAAAGAGGTCGTGTTGATACGATGGAAGATCTCGCTCGTATTTTGCGTCGTATTGTAGATACTGCAAAAGAAATGGGAAAATTGATTGTTGCGACTGGTGATGTTCATTATTTAGATCAAAAAGATAAAATTTTCCGAGATGTTTTTACATGCAATCCTAAGATCGGATTAGGTGGAGCTTTGCATCCATTGACAGATCGTAATAATCCTACAGCTTGGACACCTGATGAGTATTTGCGTACAACTCAGGAAATGATGGATAGTCTTTCTTATTTAAGTGAAGATGAAAAGTATGAATTTGTTATTGAAAATACAAATAAAATTGCAGATATGATTGATGGTTCTTTCCATGTTGTTCATGATAAGTTGTTTACACCTCATATTGATAATGCAGATGAAAATTTACGTCAATTATGTTTTGATAATGCGCATAAACAATATGGAGAAGTCCTACCTGATATTGTTGAAAAGCGTTTAACAAAGGAATTAGATAATATCATTAAACATGGGTTTGGAGTTATCTATTATATTGCACATAAGCTTGTTAAAAAATCTAATGAAGCAGGCTATCTTGTAGGAAGTCGAGGATCAGTAGGGTCGTCATTTGTTGCGACAATGGCTAATATTTCAGAAGTTAATCCTTTACCTCCGCATTATTATTGCCCACATTGTCAATATAATGAGTTTTTACCGGAAGGGTATATTGCTAATGGTTATGATCTTCCTGATAAAAAATGCCCAAAATGTGGACATACTTTAAAAGGTGATGGACATAACATTCCATTTGAAACATTCTTGGGATTTAATGCTGATAAAGTACCAGATATTGATTTGAACTTCTCAGGGGATTATCAGCCAACGGCTCATGCTTATACAAAAGAAATTTTTGGTGAAAGTCATGTCTATCGTGCAGGTACAATCTCAACTGTAGCTGAAAAAACAGCTTATGGTTATGCAAAAGGTTATGCAGAGTTAATGGGAAAAGAAAATACTATGCGTCAGGCTGAACTAGAAAGAATTGCTAAAGGATGTACGGGTGTAAAACGTACAACTGGTCAGCATCCAGGAGGAATCATTGTTATTCCTGAAAATATGGATGTCTTTGATTTTACACCATATCAATATCCTGCTGATGATTTATCTGCGGAATGGAAAACAACGCACTTTGACTTCCATGCCATTCATGATAATGTTTTAAAATTTGATATTTTAGGACATGTTGATCCAACCGTTATTAGAATGCTGCAAGATTTAACTGGCGTCAATCCTAAGGATATTCCAACCAATGATCCAAAAGTCATGAGTTTATTTAATTCGACAGAAGCATTAGGCATTGATTTGAGTTATTTAAACTGTAAAACGGGAGCACTTGGATTGCCTGAGTTTGGTACTAAGTTTGTACGTGGTATGCTTGAACAGACACATCCAACTTCATTTAGTGATTTGGTTATTTTATCAGGGTTATCGCATGGAACAGATGTTTATCTTGGAAACGCTGAAACACTGATCAGTTCAGGAACATGTACGCTAAAAGAAGTTATTGGGTGTCGTGATGATATTATGGTTTATTTGATTGAAAAAGGTCTACCTAATAAAGATGCTTTTGATATTATGGAATGCGTTCGTAAAGGAAAATCACCAGTTGTTTTTCCAGAGAAAAAATATGAAGAACTGATGCGTCAGCATGATGTACCAACATGGTATATTGAATCATGTAAAAAAATCAAATACATGTTCCCTAAAGCTCATGCTGCTGCGTATGTTTTAAGTGCCGTACGTGTTGCTTGGTGGAAATTATATTATCCTAGAGAATATTATGCTGTCTATTTCACGACACGTTGTGATGCCTATGATATTGAAACGATGATTCAAGGAAAGGAAGCTGTCTATGCGAAATATCAGAGCATTTTAAATGATAAGCAAAACGGAGTCAAAATTTCAAATAAAGAAGAAGCTTTGATTTCTGTTTTTGAAATAGCCTTAGAAATGTTTGAGAGAGGAATGCATTTTAGTAATATTTCTTTGGAAAAATCTGATTCGCAGAACTTTATTATAGATCCAGATGATGACTCGGCATTATTACCACCATTTGTTTCTATTGATGGTTTAGGAACATCCGTTGGTGATAGTGTTGTTGAAGCACGACAGAAAAATAGATTCTTATCAAAAGAAGATGTCATGAAACGTACAAAATTAACAAATAATCAAATTGATTTTCTAACAAAACTGGGGGCATTTGAAAATATGTCTGAAGAGAATCAATTATCATTATTTGATTTCTCATAAAAATAGTGATGAAAGCATTGTTTTTTGTAATTGATTATGTTATATTATAAAAGTAATCAGTGATTTACGAGAGGGGAAACCCTCTCGTTTATATTTGTAAACGGAGGATTATATGCTAGAAAAAATCAAACAACTTATTCAACCTATATTAAATGATCATGATGTTTATTTAGATGACATTGAATATGTCAAAGAAAAAAATGAATGGTATTTAAGAATTTTTATTGAAAAAAATAATGGTCATCTTGATATGGATACATGTGTTGCAGTGAGTGAAGCTATTAGTGAAATGTTAGATCAGGAAGATTTGATTGAAGATGAGTATTATTTAGAAGTATCTTCACCTGGAGCTGAAAAACCATTAAAAACACTTGAAAAAGTTCAACAATCTATTGGAGAGTATGTATATATCCAGTTTAAGAATCCAACTCAAGGCATGAATGAGGTTTATGGGACAATACTGAATGTTGAAGGTACTCAAATTGAGTTACAGTATATGGTTAAAAACATTAGGAAAAAATGCAATATTGATTACAATGATATTGCTTTTATAAGGTTAGCTGTTAAATTTTAAGGAGGATAATGTAAAATGGCTAGTAAAAAATTTATTCAGGCACTTGATTTATTAGAAAGTGAAAAAGGTATCAAAAAAGAAATTGTGCTTGATGCTTTAAAAGAAGCATTAGAAAAATCATATAAAAAGAACTATGGTGGTCCTGAGTCAATTATTCGTGTTGAAATTAATGAAGTCAATGGAAAGATTCGTTTATATGAGATTAAACATGTTGTTGATGATGTCAATGATGAAGATTATGAACTGTCTTTAGAAGAAGCTCAAATGATTAATCCTAAGTATCAAATAGGTGATGATGTTGTCACTGAAGTTGATCCAGAAGTTTTTGGACGTTTAGCAGCTATTCAGACAAAACAGTTATTGAAACAAAAAATTCGTGAAGCTGAAAAAGAAACATTATATAACGAATATATTGATAAAAAAGATGATATTATTAATGGAACTGTTGATCGCGTGGAAGAACGTTTTGCGATTATTAATATTGGTAGAACAGGTGCTTTGTTACCATTAAATCAACAGATTCCAGGTGAAAAGATATATGAAGGGCAACGTATTAAAGTTTATGTGAGTGATGTTGAACGTAATACAAAAGGAACTCATATTGGTGTTTCAAGAACAGAACCTGGATTAGTAAAAAGATTATTTGAAATGGAAGTTCCTGAAATTTATGATGGAACTGTTGAAATCAAATCTGTATCTCGTGAAGCTGGAGATCGTAGCAAGATTGCAGTTTATACAAGCCATGAAAATATTGATCCTATTGGAGCATGTGTTGGTCCAAAAGGAAGCCGTGTACGCAATGTTGTAAATGAATTAAATGGTGAAATGATTGATATTGTTGAATGGAGTGAAGATCCAGTTGTGTACATTTCACACGCCTTATCACCATCAGATGTTGTACATGTCGATATTGATGAAGAAAAACACAGTGCTTTAGTTATAGTTCCTGATAATCAGTTATCACTTGCTATTGGAAAAAGAGGTCAAAATGCACGTTTAGCAGTACGATTAACTGGATGGAAAATAGATATCAAGTCAGTTAGTGAAGCTGCAAATGAGGGTATTATATATGGTGAAGATGCTGAATTTGAAAAATCATTTGAAGCAGAAATGATAAAAGAAGACGAACCTGTTATTGAAGAATCATTTGAAGATAAATTATCTGAAACAGATGAAGAATTACAAGAAAATTTCGAAGAAAATGATATAATAGAAGAAGATAGTGATATGTATCAAGAAGATCATGATGAATCAGAGGAATCAGAAGAATTTGATGATTATGATGACTACGATGAGTATGATGATTATGATTATGATCCAAAATATGATGAAGACATTGATTATGATGAATTTGACAAATATTATGATGAAAAATAGGGGTGATTTTGAGTGCGAAAGATACCTTTAAGAAAGTGTGTAGCAACACAAGAACAATTGCCTAAAAAAGAATTGATTCGTGTGGTGAGAAATAAAGAAGGTGAAGTATTTGTTGATCCAACAGGAAAGATGAATGGAAGAGGTGCTTATTTAAAAAGAAGCCTTGAAGCAATTGAACTAGCTCAAAAAAAAGGAGTTTTAAAGAAATCTCTTGAAGTAGATATACCTGATGAGATTTTTGAAGAATTAAAAAAATATGTTGGATAAAAGTACGATTTCATTGTTGGGATTAGCAATGCGTGCTAGAAAAATTGCTACAGGAGATGTGTTATTAAAGTCAATTCGACAAAAAAAGGTTGATTTTGTTATCATTGCAGAAGATGCAAGTGATAATACCAAAAAGAAATATATTGATAAATGTACCTATTATCATATTGATTATTGTGTTATGGGACAAAGTGAAGAACTTTCTCAAGCCATTGGGAAAAACAATCGTGTTGCGTTAGGTATATTGGATAAAGGTTTTGCAAATAAAATCAAATCAAAATGAGGAGGTTGATATTATGGCAAAAAAGAATACATCAACAAAGAAAAAGGGAAACCATCATAAAAAGAAACTCATTTCTAATATTCCACAAAAAAAGGAAGAAAAGAAATTGGGAGATGGAATTATTGAATATGAAGATGGTATTACTGTTGGTGAATTAGCTGAGATGATTGGACAGACACCGGCTAATGTTATTAAAGTTTTATTCATGCTTGGAACAATGGTAACAATCAATTCATCATTAAATGATGAACAAGTTGAGTTAATTTGTCTTGAGTATGGTTATGAAGTAAAGAAAAAGGTTATTGTCAGTGAAATTAACTTTGAAGATATTGAAATCATTGATGATGAAGCTGATTTAGTTGGTCGTCCACCAGTTGTTACAATTATGGGACATGTTGATCATGGTAAGACAACTTTACTTGATTATATTAGAAAATCAAGAGTGGCAGAAGGCGAATTTGGTGGTATTACTCAACATATTGGTGCTTATCAGGTTGAAGTGAATGGAAAGAAAATCACGTTCTTGGATACGCCTGGACATGAAGCATTTACTGCAATGCGTGCCCGTGGAGCGCAATTAACAGACATTGTTATTATTGTTGTTGCTGCTGATGATGGCGTTATGCCACAAACAAAAGAAGCAGTTGACCATGCCTTAGCTGCTGGTGTACCTATTGTTGTCGCTATTAATAAAATTGATAAAGAAGGTGCTGATCCTGAACGTATCAAAGGTGAAATGAGTGAATTAGGTTTAATGCCTGAAGAATGGGGTGGAGATACAGTTTACTGTAATATTTCTGCAAAAAAAGGAATTGGAATTCAGGAATTATTAGAAACATTGACAGTTGTTGCAGAACTTGCTGATTTAAAAGCAAATCCAAAACGTTATGCTTATGGTAGTGTTGTTGAAGGTCGTTTGGATAAAGGAAGAGGACCTGTTGCAACTTTACTTGTACAAAATGGAACATTAAGAGCTGGAGATCCAATTGTTGTAGGAACTGCCTATGGACGTGTTCGTCAGATGCTTGGTGATCATGGAAAAGAATTAAAAGAAGCTGGTCCTTCAACTCCAGTAGAAATTACAGGATTGAATGATGTGCCTGTAGCTGGTGATAAGTTTATGGCATTTGAAACTGAAAAGATGGCTCGTCATGTTGGAGAAGAAAGACAAAAGGCTAAACAGGAACAAGATCGTGGTGTTAGCTCAGCAATGAGCTTAGATGATTTGTTCAACCAAATTAAAGAAGGGCAGGTTGCTCATTTAAATATTATTGTCAAAGCTGATGTCAATGGTACAGCTGAGGCTGTTAAGGGTTCATTAGAAAAGATTGATATTGATGGTGTACGTGTCAATGTTATTCGTTCGACTGTTGGTGCAATCAGTGAATCTGATGTTTTATTGGCTAGTGCTTCTAAAGCTATTATTTATGGATTTAATGTTCGTCCTGATGCTAACGTAAGACGTAAAGCAGAGGAAGAAGGAGTAGAAATCAGACTTCATAATATTATTTATAAAATGGTTGAAGAAATTGAAGCGGCTATGCGTGGTATGCTTGCTCCTGAATTAGAAGAAGTTGTAACTGGTCAAGCTGAAATTAGACAAGTTATCAAGGTTTCTAAAATTGGAAATATTGCTGGTTCATATGTAACAGATGGATATATACGTAGAGATTGTGGTATTCGTTTAATCCGTGATGGTGTTGTTATTTATGAAGGAAAATTAGCATCTTTAAAACGATTTAAAGACGATGCAAAAGAAGTATCGGCTGGGTATGAATGTGGTATGACAATTGAAAACTACAATGATATTAAAGAAGGAGATATCATTGAAGGATTCATCATGGAAGAAGTCGAAAGAAAATAGGAGCTGATCTTTTATGGTATTAAAAAAAGAAAAATTAAATAATATTATTCAAAGAGAATTATCTGATATTATTCAAATGGAAGTTAAAGATCCAGCCATAGGTTTTTGTACGATTACTGGTGTAGAAGTAACAAATGATTTATCAATTGCTAAAGTTTATGTTTCTTTTTTAAATAAAAATCCTCAAAAAAGAATGGAAGCTTTACAACACTCTAAAGGATTTATTCGTACTCTTTTAGCAAAACGTTTAACAGTTCGTAAATGTCCAGAGCTACAGTTTGTTATAGATACATCAATTGAATATGGTAATAAAATTGAAAGTATTATTGAAGAATTAAATCAACAAAAAAAGATTTCTAATGATTAGAAATCTTTTTTTATATATTGTTTGAAGATTAAGGTTAATAAGCATATAATAATAGAAGGAGGACATAAAAATGAAAAAATGTATTATAAACGGGAAAATCATTTTACATGATGAAATTGTAAACAAAAATGTATTTATTGAAGATGATAAGATTACAGAAATTAGTGATCGCCAACCAGAAGATGAAGATATTATTGATGCAAAAGGTGCTTATGTAAGCCCAGGTTTCATTGATGTACATACGCATGGTCGTGGTGGTAGTGATACGATGTATGCTACATTTGATGATTTAAACACAATCTCTAAAGCAACTTTAAAAACAGGAGTAACATCATTTTTACCAACAACAATGACTATGCCTGTTGATGATATTGCTAAAGCTATTGAAAATATTGCTGTCAATAAGGATAAAGTTGAAGGGGCTCAAGTTTTAGGTACACACTTAGAGGGACCTTTCTTTAATAAAAAATATAAAGGGGCACAACCAGAAGAATGTATGATTTTGCCAACAGTTGATAATTATTTATCTTTTGTTCAAGATCATCAGGATATCATCAGAAAAATTTCTATCGCTCCTGAATTAGAACATTCATTAGAACTCATATCTTATTTAAAAGATAAGAATACAGTTGTTTCTTTAGGACATACAAATGCAACTTATGAACAAGCTCAAGCGGCTATTGATGCGGGGGCAACTTCAGGAACACATACTTATAATGCTATGACACCATTAACACATAGAGCACCAGGTGTTGTTGGAGCTGTTATGATCAATGATAGTGTTTATGCAGAATTGATTTTAGATGGCGTACATGTCAATTATGCAGCTGCTAAAGCATTATTACGTACTAAAGGTAAAGATAAATTGATTTTAATTACAGATTCTCTTGAAGCAGCAGGCTTGGAAAATGGAAAATATCTTTTAGGAAATCAAGATGTTTATGTAAAAGACGGAGAAGCAAGATTGATTGATGGAACATTAGCAGGAAGTATTGTTTCAATGAATGTGGCTGTTAAAAATGCTTATGAGCACCTTGGATTAACATTAAATGAAGCTGTCAATTTAGCAAGTTATAATCCTGCTCAGAGTTTAAATGAACCATTATTAGGAGAAATTAAAGTGGGAAATTATGCAGATATTATTTTCTTTGATGACAACATTCAAATCCAACAAACAATGATTAAGGGACAATTGAAATAGGTAGGTATAGAATATGGTGATTTTAAAAAATAGCGAATTAGAAGTTGAATTAAATGCAAAAGGTGCTGAAATTATTAAAATTATAGGACAGCATGATCAAATAAACTATATGTGGCGTAGAGATCCATCATTATGGGCAAGTAGTGCACCAATACTTTTCCCAATTGTAGGTGCTTTGCATAATGATGAATGTCGTATAGATGGACAAACATATCATATGACACAACATGGTTTTTCTAGACATAATGAATATATGACACATCAATTATCTGATACTTGCGTTGAGTTTGAATTAACTCCAAATGAAGATATTTTAAAACAATATCCATATTTATTTAATTTGAAAGTCATTTATACTTTAAAAGGGAATACATTGGAATGCCAATGTGTTGTCAAAAATACTGATCAAAAAACAATTTATTTCCAGATTGGTGGACATCCAGCATTTGCATGTCCGTTTATGGAAAATGAATCAAGTAATGATTACTATGTTGAATTTGAAAAAGAAGAAACTCTTGATCAGAAAGTCATTGATGTTGCTCATCGTGCCATGTCACGTACAACAAAACCATTTTTTGATCATGAAAAACGTTTCTTTGTAAGACAGGCATTATTGGATAATGATGCTATTGTATTTAAAGATTTTCAATCAAGCTATGTTGCATTAAAATCAATTAATCATCAAAAAGCTATTTATTTCCATATGAAAAATTATCCACATCTTGGTATCTGGGCAAGTAAACATGTAGGTGGATTATTAGCTTTAGAACCATGGAATGGACATGGAGATTATATCGACTTTGATGGCGAATTTAAAGATAAAGAAGGTATCATTTCATTAGAACCACAACAAGAATTCAGTTGCGAATTTGCTATTGAAATACGTCAATAGTTGACAAATTGAATATGGTCATGATGTTATAATAGACATATGAAAATTAAAATCATAGAAAAAACACATGAATTGGATTTAGAAGATGCACTTAATGAATTTATTCAAAAAGAAAATCCACAAATTCAGGATATGCAATATCAGGTTGCTTTAACATCATGTCATGGAAATCTTGAATACAGTTTTAGTTGTTTGATTGTATATTCATAGTCCATCAAGCCATAATAATATATGGAGGTGAAACTATGGCTAAGGATGTTAAATGTAGCGTAGATAGTTGTAAATATTATTGTGATGGATGTTGTGAAGCAAACTGTATTCATGTCGGTAATTGTCACTGCGTTGAAGCAAAGAAAAATGCAGAAACTGCTTGTGATACATTTGAATGTCGTGGAAAATAAATTTTTCAATGTTACATTGAAAATAGGGTATTGTTATGCTAGTCATAATGATACCTTTTTTCATTATGAGCATGATGATTTCATATAGCTATCTGATTATAAATTTGTTATAATAGAAGCGGTGATGATATGAAAAAAATATTATTATGTTTATTGATTTCTTTGTTCTGTGTGGCATGTCAATCATCATCTTCTGATGAACAATTTCAGGAATATTATCAAATTAAAGAACAGTTAATATCACATCAGGAATTTGATACAGATTATCCATTTCATGTTCAAGTTGTTTTTTATGATTTAGAAGATAGTTATCGTTATGATGTTATTATCGATCAGCCACAGATTGATATGTATTATATTGAGGCTATGGCATATGCTCATGAAGATGATCAAAAGATGTGTCCGGTTTTAGGAATTGTTGATGACTCTATCAGCCACATGAAAGTTGATTATATTGATAAAAGTCAACATTTTTATAAAGGAGTTCAGCTTTCTGGAGAAACTGAAAAGATACAAGATGTAAAAATATATGTTTGTTATTATTTGGATAAAGAAAAAACACAAAAAGCAGAAAAATATATTGAGGTACAATCATGAGATTAGATAAATTATTAGCCCATTGTGGTTTTGGAACACGTAAAGAAGTAAAACAATTAATTAAAAATGGTTATGTGAAAGTCAATGGTGAAGTTATTAAAAAAGATAAACATCATGTTGATCCTGTAGGAGATAAGGTCTATGTTGATGATGAACGTATTCATTATCAGGAATATGTTTATTATATGTTAAATAAACCTGCTGGCTATGTGAGTGCCACTGAAGATAATGTTTATCCAACTGTTATTGATTTAATTGAAGAAAATTATCGCCAAGATTTATTTCCTGTTGGGAGATTAGATGTTGATACTGAAGGCTTATTATTGATTACAAATGATGGTGTTCTTGCACATCAGCTGTTATCACCTAAAAAACATTGTCCTAAAGTGTATTATGCGAAAATTCAAGGTGTTGTAACAGATGATGATGTTCAAACCTTTTTATCTGGTGTTGTTATTGATAATGAATATCAATGTCAAAGTGCACATTTAAAAATTTTATCAACAACACAAAATCATAGTGAGATTGAAGTAGAAATCTATGAAGGAAAATTCCATCAGGTTAAGAAAATGTTTCATGCTGTTGGTAAAGAAGTTCTTTATTTAAAGAGAATACGTATGAAAAATCTAAACTTAGATGAAAATCTTGAATTAGGAGCTTATCGTCCTCTAACTGATGAAGAATTAGATAGATTAAAGAGTGAAACTGTGTTACAATAAAAAAATATAGGAGGCTTATATGCGTTTAAGAAACAATCCTAAAGCTAATGATATTTTAGCTGCACATGATGATATTGTGATTTTAGATGGTAAACAATATCGTGGAAAATGGAATGAGTTATTTGGAAATTCAAATCCTATATATATTGAAATTGGAATGGGTAAGGGTGATTTTATTATTGAAAATGCTTTACGTTATCCAAATATCAACTATATTGGAATTGAAAAATTTCCAAGTGTTATGGTAGGTGCTATTAAAAAAATAGATCAATTAGAAAAAATACCATCAAATTTAAAATTATTAAAAGAAGATGCCATTCTTTTAACAGAAGTTTTTGGTAAACATGAAGTGAATCGTATATATTTAAATTTTAGTGATCCTTGGCCTAAGAAAAGACATACAAAAAGACGTTTAACATCACCTGCATTTTTAGATGTATATCAAAATATTCTTATTGATAATGGTGAATTGATTTTAAAAACAGATAACCGTTCATTGTTTGAATATTCTTTGGTGTCATTTCAAAACTATGGATTACATTTTGAAGATGTATGCTTAGACTTGCATCATAGTGAAGGATATGAGGATAATATTCAGACAGAATATGAGAGAAAGTTTTCTCCATTTGGTCCAATATATCAAGTTAAAACAACATTTAAAGGAGTTAATAAAAATGGATAATTTAATAAAAATTAGTGATTTACAAGCATTTGAAAATGCAATTAAAGGAAATGCTATGTTAGTATTTTCAACAACATGGTGTCCGGATTGTCATTTTTTAAAAACATTTATTGATGATTTAGTAGTACAAAATCCAGAGTGGACTTTCTATTATATAGATCGTGATGAAATGGTTGATTTGTGTATTGATTTAGAGATTATGGGGATTCCATCTTTTGTCGCTTATCGTGATGGTAAAGAAGTTGGAAGATATGTCAATAAATTAAGAAAAACACAACAGCAGATTCAGGAGTTTATTGATCAGATTGATTAGAAAATGAGAAATAGAAATAATGTTGTAAGGAGGAAAGCAAAATGTTTAAAAAGTTTTTTAAAAAAGAAGAGGAAGAAGAATTATTTGAAAAAGTTGATCCCGTTTTAGAACAAAGACGTAAAGAAAAATTTAGTACTCCTCTTATTTATAATGATGAGGTTGAAACAAAGAAAAATATCAAAAAAGAAGAGCCAAAGAAAAAAGAGGTTAAAAAAAGTGCGCCTGCAGAATCTACTTATCGTATGAGTGAGATTATATCTCCAATGACAGGTTTAAAAGAGACAAAAAAACCAGAAGTTAAAAAGGTGGCAAAACCTAAGGTTAAGAAAGTCAAAAAGGAATCAGATGAATTAATTCCAATTATTAGTCCGTTTTACGGTCCTTTTGAAAATGTGGAAGAAGAAAAGACAAAAAAACCAAAAAAGGTTGAAGTGGAAGAACCAAGTGTTGAACAGAATTTAAGAAATATAGCAAATATTGTTGAAGAAGAACAAGATCAATTAAAAATTATTGAAGAGAGAACTGGTGAATTTAAGCTAGATTTCCAAAACAAAGATGAGGATTCTTTCATTGATGAAATTGATGATTCTATGAGTTTAGATGAATTGATGAGTCTTTATGAAAAAAAGTTTAAAGATTAATGAAGGGAATAGGTGTTGATATTATTGATCTTGAACGTCTAGATATTCATAATCTCAATTTTGTTAGACATATTTTATCGCCAAAAGAGTATCAGATATTTACAAAAATGAATTCTCCTAAAAGACAATTAGAATTTTTAGGAGGACGTTTTGCTGGTAAAGAAGCTTATATGAAAGCTTGTCATGTCGGTATTGGAGCAATGGCTTTTCATGATATTGAAATTTTAAATGATGAAAGTGGTGCGCCTTATTTACATGATTCTCATGCTCATATTTCTATTTCACATGAAAATAAATATGCAATTGCATTTGTTTTGCTTGAAAAGTAAAGATTTTCTTTACTTTTTTCTTTTATAGGCATGACTCATTTTAATAAATTGGTTCATATTTTTGTATGATTTCTCCTTTTTTTATCATTTTTATGCTTTTTGAGCTTCCAAAATATAAAGAAAAGTTATAAAAAGGATAAAAATGACCATTTTTGGTACTTTTTGTATTTTCCTATATACTCATAGATGAGGAGGTAAAATATAAAAATGTTTAATGAAATTATTTTAATAGGGAGACTTGCTGAAAATCCAAAATTCAAAGAAACACCGACTGGTGTTAAATTAGCAACTTTAATCTTAGATGTAGAAAGACCTTATCGTAATAATTTAGGGATTAGAGATCATGATTATATTAGTTGTGTTCTTTGGAAAGGCATAGCTCAAGAAGTTATGGATTGTTGCGAAGCAGGAAGTTTTTTAGGAATTAAAGGAAGGCTTCAGTCTAAAACATTTGAATCTCCTGATCATTTATCTACAACGATCATGGAAGTCAAAGTTGAACATGTTGAATTTTTGGATAAGTATTTTATGAAAAAATAGTCATTTGACTATTTTTTTGTTTTCTTTTAAGATAGAATTGTGTAAAATAGATAAGAATAGAAAGGGGAGATAAAGATGAGTATTGATCAGTCACATATTAGAAATTTTTCTATTATTGCCCATATTGATCATGGAAAATCGACTCTTGCTGATAGAATTTTACAACTTACTGGGGCAGTGAGTGATCGTGATATGAAGGAACAGTTACTTGATAGTATGGACTTGGAAAGAGAAAGAGGTATTACTATTAAATTAAATGCTGTTCAATTGACTTATAAAGCCAAAAATGGCGAAACATATCTTTTGCATTTAATAGATACACCCGGTCATGTAGACTTTACATATGAAGTTTCACGCTCTTTAGCTGCATGCGAGGGAGCTGTATTGGTTGTTGATGCTGCTCAAGGTGTTGAAGCGCAGACATTAGCTAATGTCTTTTTAGCATTAGATAATGATTTAGAGATTTTACCAGTTATTAATAAAATTGATTTACCAAGTGCAGACCCACAGCGTGTTATTCATGAAATTGAAGATATTATAGGTTTACCAGCTGATGAAGCACCTTTGATTTCAGCCAAAACTGGATTAAATATCGAAGATGTTTTGGAAGATATTGTGATGAACGTTCCTGCACCACGTGGTGATATTTCTCATCCTACACAGGCTTTGATTTTTGATTCTTATTATGACAGTTATCGAGGTGTTATTGTTTTTGTTTGTGTCAAAGAAGGAAAAATAAAAGTTGGAGATCATATTCGTTTTATGGCTACTGGAGCTGTTTATGAAGTGTTGGAAGTAGGGGTCAGAACACCAAAAGAGGTTAAAAAAGAAGAACTTGTAACAGGGGAAGTTGGATGGATTGCTGCTTCGATTAAATCCATTAGTGACGTTCATGTCGGTGATACAATTACAACTTTAGAACAACCTTCAAATGTTCAGTTACCAGGATATCGTCAATTAAATCCTATGGTTTACTGTGGTTTGTATCCTGTTGATAATGCAAAGTATAAAGATTTAAGAGAAGCATTAGAAAAAATGAAATTAAGTGATTCATCACTTGTTTTTGAACCAGAAACGTCACAGGCTTTAGGGTTTGGATTCCGTTGTGGATTTTTAGGCCTTTTGCATATGGATGTTATTGAAGAACGTCTTGAAAGAGAATTTGATCTTGAATTAATAGCTACGGCGCCATCCGTTATTTATCATTGTTATTTAACAGATGGTTCTATGATTGAAATTGACAATCCTGCTGCATTGCCTGGACCACAAAGAATCGATCATATTGAAGAACCATTTGTTAAGGCTTCAATTATGACACCTAATGAATATGTAGGTCCAATTATGGAACTATGTCAATCTAAACGTGGTGAATATCAGGATATTGAATATATTGATGACTTGAGAAGAAATGTTGTTTACCTGATTCCATTAAGTGAGATTGTCTATGACTTTTTTGATAAATTAAAATCATGTACAAAAGGATACGCTTCTTTTGATTATGAATTAGATGGTTATAAAGAAAGTCGATTAACACGTATGGATATTTTATTGAATGGTGATGTTGTAGATGCTTTATCAACAATTGTTCATAAAGATTTTGCTTATAACCGAGGTCGTATTATTTGTGAGAAATTAAAAGAGATTATCCCAAAACAAATGTTTGAAGTTCCTATTCAAGCTGCAATACAGGGTAAAGTTATTGCAAGAACAAATATCAAAGCTATGCGTAAAAACGTTTTAGCAAAATGTTATGGTGGGGATATTTCACGTAAGAAAAAACTTTTAGAAAAACAAAAAGAGGGTAAAAAACGAATGAAAGCAGTAGGAAGTGTAGAGATTCCTCAAGAAGCTTTTATGGCTATTCTTTCTGTTGATGATGATTAAGAGAATTTGTGAAATTCTCTTTTTCTTATGGGTTGATTTACTTTCTAGATTGTATATAATATAATAAGTCGAGGAGGTGCATTAAAATTGAATTTATTCAAAAAAAATCCCATTCGATTTGAAGGGCAAAAAGAAATTGAAACCCAAATTAAAAATCAAACCGATAATGTCATCTCAAGAAGATTTAAAATTTTAATGGGAGTTATTGGTGCTGTTGGTGTTGTCTTGTTGATACGTTTGTTTATTACTCAAATTTCTCAACAGGAATATTACTCAACAAAACTTGAACAATATAATACCAGTCTTTTTACTGCTGATACATTCCGTGGTAATATTTATGATCGAAATTATAAAAGACTTTCTTACAATAAAAATATCAATTGTGCGACTTATTATGCCGTACAAAATATTACGCAAGATGATATCAAAATCATTGCAAATTTTTTAGTCAAAAATGTGAATGTTGATATTAAAAGTGTAACAGAGAGAGATAAAAAAGATTATTTGATTTTAAAATGTGAGGATACTAAAGATAATTTAATTAATGATTTAATCACTAAGGAAGAAAGATCGACATATTCAAGTGATGAAATTTATCAATTACAATTAAATCGTATTACAAGTCAGATGTTAAAAGACAATTTATCTGATGATGATATTAAGTATTATATGATTTATTCAAAAATTCAAAACTGTACAAGTGGATCAGTTGTTTTATTAGAAGGTTTAACAGTTAAAGAAGCAAGTCTCATTGGTGAGAATTCTGATATTTTACGTGGTGTTAAAGTAACAAATGACTGGTCAAGAGAAAATACATATGGCACAGAATTTAGATCGGTTTTGGGAAGAGTTACAACAAAAAAAGCAGGATTGCCTGCAAGTACAAGAGATATATTATTAGCTCAGGATTATAACAATGATTCACGTGTGGGAATAAGTGGTTTAGAAATGCAATATGAAAATATTTTGGCTGGAACTCCAGCAACTTATTCCTTGGCTTATGATAGTGATGGGAATCCTGTTGTAGAAACTGTATCAAGCGGGACAAAAGGTGATAATATTCGTTTGACTATTGATTGGGATTTACAATCGGCGATTACTGATGAAATCGAAAAACAAATGAAGGCACATACGAGTTCAATATATAGATATGCTAACAACATTTATCTTGTTATGATTGATCCTAATACAGGAGCCATTTATGCAATGTGTGGTTATCAAAGAGATGAAAAGGGAGATATTTATGAATTGGCTGGTGGCGCTGTTCAAAACGCATTTGAAATAGGTTCGGCATTTAAAGGTGGAACAATATATGCAGGTATTAAACATGGTGTGATTAATCAATACACGGAATTTGATGATACAAGTAGTGGTTTTAAAATAGCTGGTACACCGACCAAGTTTTCATGGGATACAGGGGGATTAGGACGTTTAAATGCTGCAGAAGCTTTGTCACAATCTTCGAATATTTATATGTTTTATGTTGCAACCTTATTAGGTGGAGGAACTTATGAATATAATCAACCATTATATATTAAAGACTCAGCTTTTGATCAAATGCGATTAGATGTTGGAGAACTTGGGTTAGGTGTGAAAACGGGTGTTGATCTGCCTAGTGAAGCTTTGGGATATCGTGGTCGTGTTACACAACGACAAGCTGGTAACTTTCTTGACTTTGCAATTGGACAATATGATACTTATACACCAATTCAAATGGCACAATATGTTTCCTCAATTGCCAATGGTGGTAAAAGAATCCAACCACATCTTTTTATGGAATCTTTTACAGAAGATGACGATGGTGCAAAGATATCACTTTTACAACATCAGGTAAAAGTACTCGATGATGTCTCAAGTTATAAATTGGCTTTTGATACAATTCATACTGGATTTAGAATGGGTTGTGTGTCAGGACTAGCGAGTGGTGTCAATGGAGATTATGAAGCAGCAGGAAAAACAGGGACAGCACAGTTATATAGAGAAGGAACTAGTGATGTCTGGGCCAATCGTGCTTTTATTGGATATGCCCCTTATGATAATCCAGAAATAGCTGTTGCTTGTATCGCAGAAGGATTACCTGATGCTGGTGGAGGGACATGTACGACTCTATCGAAATATGCATTTGAAAAGTATTTTGAAAAATATGGATAAAAAGTGAAAAATTTATGGTAATTTTGAATTGTTTATGCTATTATAGTATGGCAAAGTCGTGATGGAGGTGTAAAAATGAGAGAAAACATCATTTTAAAATGTACTGAATGTGGTGAAGAAAACTACATTAATACAAAAAATAAAAGAAATCATCCAGAAAGAATGGAAGTCAAAAAATACTGTCCTAGATGTAATAAAAAAACAACTCATAAAGAAAAAAAATAAGCCTTTTTGGCTTTTTTTCTTTATTTTGAAAGGAACGAAGATAATGATAAAAAAATTAATATTAGGAACAATGCAAACAAATTGTTATGTTATATATAATGATAATCATGAATGTTTTATTATTGATCCAGGTGCTCAAGGACAAAAAGTTGCTAAATTTTTAGAAGAAAAAGAGTTAGAATTAAAAGCTATATTATTGACACATGGACATTTTGATCATATTGGCGCTGTTGATTATTTATATGAAAGATTTCAATGTCCAGTATATGCACAAAAAGAATCATTTGAAATCATAATAAATCCTCAATATAATCTATCTGCAATGATGGGAGAATCGTTTACTTTAAAAGCTCCTCTTTTGGAAGCAACTTCTACAATGAATATTATAGGGATGACAGTTCAGTGGCTATTGTTAGAAGGACATTGTTATGGAAGCAGTATGATTTATGTTCCTCAAGAAAATGCTTTATTTAGTGGTGATGTTCTGTTTGCTGGTTCGATTGGTCGTTATGATTTCCCCACATCATCTCATCTTACTACTAAAGAAAGTTTAGAAAAAATTAAATCTTTACAGTTTGATGCACGTTTACTCCCTGGGCATGGAGAAGAAAGCTCATTAAATTATGAACAAAAGCATAATCCATTTTTAAGATCATAAAAATTTATGATCTTTTTTTGTTGAAAAAAAGAAAAATGAAAAAATAATGCGTATATATATAATAGGAGGGTTATTATGGATGA
This sequence comes from Massilimicrobiota sp. SW1139, assembly GCF_012027715.1. Taxonomy (NCBI): domain Bacteria; kingdom Bacillati; phylum Bacillota; class Erysipelotrichia; order Erysipelotrichales; family Erysipelotrichaceae; genus Massiliimicrobium; species Massilimicrobiota sp. SW1139. The sequence goes on from NZ_SJOR01000001.1 coordinate 123,365, forward strand.
ACTATTTGAAAAAATGATTTATCGTGCATTGAATCAAAAAGCTACGGATATTCATATGTTATTAAAAAAAGATTTGAGAATTCAATTTCGTATTTTTGGTGAGTTAAAACTGTATGATATTTTAGAAAATGAAAAAGGGTATAAATTAATGAATTTTATTAAATATAAATCATTGATTCATACAAATTATCGTTTGATGCCACAAACTGGAAATATTTCTTTAAAAATGAATCAGAAAAAATATTTCTTAAGAGTTTCTTATTTACCGTCATTAGAATTTGAAAGTATTGTCATAAGAATTTTAAACAATCATGAATTACGTTCGATTCAAGAACTTACATATCAAAAAGAAATACAAGATTATCTTTATTGGCTATCGAAACAAAGTCATGGACTCTTTTTTATAAGTGGAGCTACAGGTTCGGGAAAATCAACAACTTTATATACTGTTTTAAAACAAATTCTTAATGACTCTCAAAAAAACATCATTACAATAGAAGATCCTATTGAAATCCATTTGGATGGTTGTTTACAGATTGAATTGAATGAACAGATTGGTATTACATATTATGATACGCTTAGACAAATCCTTAGACATGATCCAGATGTTATTATGATTGGTGAAATTAGAGATGAAGAAACAGCAAGAATTGCTTTGACTTGTGCTTTAACTGGACATCTTGTTTTAACAACTATCCATGCTAGTAATGCACCACTTTCTATTAAACGCTTTATGAATTTGGGTATTCACAAAACCGATATACTTGATGTTGTTGTAGGCATTATTTCACAGCGTATGAAATATGACGTGGCAAATAAAAAGGCATTTGTCATATCTGAACTCATGAAAAAAGAGGATATAGACAAATATCTAAATCATCAGGAGTTTTCTTATCTTTCTTTTCATAAAGCAGCTCATCAATTCATTGAAATGGGATTTCCATCTGAATTATTTGAAGAGGAATTTGTCTATGAATAAAGATTATTTGTTATTAAAAAATCTGTATGGTTTATTGGAAGCAGGTTATAGTATTGAAGAAGCTTTACGTTTATGTCAGCAAATGATTCATTACCATGTTATTGATGAAATGTTGGAGCAGTTAAATCACGGTGAATCAATAGAAAACATTTTATTGAATTCTTCTTTACCACATTTGTTCTGCGAATATTTTCGCTTTTTTCAAAATAAAAATTGTTTATCAGAAGCAATTAAAAAAAGCCTAGATATATGCATAATGAAAGAAGAATATCAAAATAAACTAAAATCAAAGTTAGCATACCCTTCTATATTGGTGACTTTTTTATTTCTTTTTTCACTATTTGTTGTGTTTATGCTGTTACCGAATGTCAATCAACTTTTTAGTTCTTTCCAAATCGAAAAATCATTTCTTATAGAGATTTTATTTGGCTTTTTTTATTTTATACCAAGTTTTATTATTGGTACTGTTTTTATAGCGTTATATCTTGTTTTAAGGCTGATTTATGCGTTAAAGCATAAATTATATAGAATTATTGAAATGTATCTTAAATGGCCGATATTTAAGCTGATTTTACAAAAATATTTTTCACTCAAATTTGCATTATACTTTCATGAATTATTAAGTGAAGATATTGACAGTACCAGTGTTATAAGCATTTTAAATGAACAGATGACGGATAGTGATTTAAAAATTATTTTGTATGAGATAAATAATCGATTGTATGGAGGTGAGAACTTAGAAGAAATATTGGAAGACTTTGAATATTTTGATGATTTATTTATGTCTTTTTTTCAGATGTATATGAAAAATCCACAACAAAGACATTCATTATCTTTTTATATTCAGATTACATATGAATATTTAGATTATTGTATAGAACGTTTTTTAAAATATCTGATTCCTATGATTTATGGCTTTGTGGCTTTGTTTGTCATTACAATTTATATAGCCATTATTATTCCTATGATGAATTCCATATCAAATATATAATAGAAAGGAAAGTAAATATGTTTAATAAAAAAGGGTTTACTTTAATTGAAATGATCTTCTGTATTAGTGTTATTTTAGTTATTCTACTTCTTGTTATTCCTAATGTAACATCTAAAAATACTGTTGTTAAAAATAAAGGGTGTGAAGCTCAAATTGAGGTTGTCAATTCACAAATTTTGTTATATGAAATTGAAAATGGTAAATTACCAACCAAGATCTCTGATTTAACAAGTGGCTCTGATCCATATTTAACAGAAAAGCAAGGTGTCTGTCCAAATGGAAAGAAAATATCTATCAAAAATGGGCAAGCCTATGTACGATAAATCAGGATTCACTATGATTGAAACATTATTTGTTCTCATGATTATGTGTATGTTATTTTGTTTGTCGTGGCGCATACATTTACCAGTCAAAAACGATCATACAAAGATTGAAGAAATAACACGTTTTTTATATCAGGCGAAATTGACAGCTATGAATCTAAAAACGCAAGTGACAGTGACTTTTGCATCTGATTTTATTCAATACGAATGGGAAGAATCCTCACAAACTTTTACTCTTGATTCAAATGATTCATTTGAATCACATCAGCTGACATTTAATGAAAATGGAAACATTCAAGGAGCAAAGACACTCACCTATTATTGTGGGAGTCAAGTTTATACACTTGTTTATCAGATTGGAAGTGGTAGTTTTTATGTTCAATAGAAAAGGAACTACTTTAATTGAAAGCTTGTTTGCTTTTGAAATTTTTATTTCAATTTTCATTCTCTTTATAAGTTTATTTTCAATATTATACAAAAAGGAAATAAAGATACATCAAGATTATCAATTATTGTTAAAAGAAGAAGGTGATTTTACATATTCACAAGATTACGTCAGTATCATCGAGATGGTTTTACTTTAATTGAAGTATTATTATCTCTTTCAATAACACTGATAATTATTTTCACTCTAACCAGTTTATTTAATCTTATACAATACGCTTATACTCATCATACTGCAAATAATGAAGATATTTATATTGCAGCCAAACAATGCAGTCAATATACCATTGGAACATCGTACATAGAAGTTGGAGAGGTATTTCGCTATTTAGATTTTGATGGAGAAGAGAACTCGCTTATTCTTGATAACAATAGATTAGTAAAAACGCCAGGATTTGAAATATTATTATTTCATGTTGATGATGTTTCTTTTTCTATTGAAAATGATTTGATATATATCCATTTAACAAGAGATCGTCAACGTTACTCTTTTCTATTGACATATGCGTTTACTTCTGAAAAAGAGGAAGGACAAGATGAAATCGTTACTAATGAATAGAAGGGGATCTATTCTTCAAATCGTATTAATTGTTTTTATGCTTTTAACATTAGCATTATCTATAACGAGTTTTTATATTCTTCAATCTGCCAGCCAGCTCCATTCTATTTCTTTGTTATTGAAACAAAAAAATTTAGAAATTTTCTTGGTAAAATATTATAGCGATACTGTTCAAAATGATATTTTACTAAGTGATGATTACAGTTTTAATGGTAATGAAGTGATATCAACCGTAGATGATTTAGGGAATTATTATGAAGTCACAACATTTGTTCAAACAAAACAGATGCAGTATTCTTTTTTAGTGTGGGTAGAAGTGGATACAGGAGCCATTTTAAAATTTGAATATGTATAGGAGGTTCTATTTTATGATTTATTATATTGTTTTTGGTATTTTGATTATTTGTTTTTTATTAACATGTTATTGTAATAAGGCAATGATAGATGAAAAAAAGAAACGCAATCTAAAAGTCATGATCTATATTTTACTTGCAATAGATTTTATCTTTATTCTTTTTTTCTAAAGCAATAGTACAATGCACTTTTTTATTTTACAATATCATTGAAATTTGCTATAATCTAGAAGACATATAGCAAAGGAGAGATATTTTTTATGGCAGTCAACATTAAAGAATTAAAACCAGGAAATGCATATACAGAAAATAATGATCTTTTTTTATGTATTTCTAATGATCAAAATAAACAAGGTAGATTATCAGGAAAATATATGGTAAAAAGAAAAAATATGAGAACAAGTGCTATTACTGAAGTTTCTTATAATCCTACTGCAAAAATTGATTTAGCGATGATTGAAAAAAGAAAAATGCAATATTTATATGATTCAGGAGATAGCTTTGTTTTCATGGATAATGAAACTTATGAACAAATTGAAATTCCTGCTAGTCGTCTTGAATGGGAAAAGAATTTCTTAAAACCTTCAGACGAAGTAGAAATAACAAGCTATGAAAGTGAAGTTTTAGGAATTCAATTACCAATTAATGTTGCTTTTAAAATTACTGAAACTGAACCAGCTGTAAAAGGTGATACAGCAACTGGAGCAACAAAAAATGCAACTATCGAAACTGGATATCAAATTAAAGTTCCTTTATTTATTAATGAAGGTGAAGTTGTTATTGTTAATACAGTTGATGGTAAATATCAAGGAAGAGCGTAAGCTCTTTTTTTCATAATTAAGTCTGTTTTATCATATAGTATATAGAAAAAAGGAGAATGAATATGAATAAACAGGCTTTTACATTTTTAACTTTATTTAGTCTTATTCTTGTGTTATCAATTTATTACATCATGTTACCACCAACCTCACAAAATGAAGTTGTTCAAAATGATATTTCTACTATTGAACAATTACAGAATCAGCTTGATAAAAAAAGAGAAGATATTATTACTAAAAACAATGAAATTATTGCAAAAGAATCAAGCACTTCTGAATCTATTAATGAAGCACTAGAAACTATAAGTGAAACAAAAAATGTGACTGAAAAAGAAAAATCAATTGTCACACAATTAGCGGAACTTGGTTATCAGGAAAGTTATGTAGAAATTGATAATCAGACTGTCAAAATAACAATTTTGAAAAAGGATGCAACACAAAGTGATGCTTCAAATGTCATTAAAGAAGTTCTTAATTTAGTAGGTGATTCATATCAGGTGGAAGTTAAATTTATTGATGAATAAAACTTGTATTTTTGTAACTTTTTATATACAATAGTAGTAAGAAGAGAGGTAATGTTATGGCACATAATGAATACTATACTTATACACAAGGACGTGTTAATGGAAAGATTTTGATGAATGTTCAAGTGTTTGATGAAATTACAAAGAGAACTGTCAATGAAATGAAAAATGTTTCTTTAGATACATCTAAGGGAATGCAGATTCCCGGTACAAAAAAAGTAGTAAACTGTTCAATAAAAGATAATGAAGTTTATATATGTATCCATGTTCGTATTAAATATGGTGTTAATATTTCATCAATAACAAAAGAAATTCAGGAGAAAATAGCAGTTGCTGTTAAACAAATGACTGATGTTGATGTACAACACATCAATATTGAAGTTGATAATATTGAGTTTGATTAAAGTAAGAAAATGATTTCTTACTTTTCTTTTATTTATTTTTATATATAATTGTGGTAAAATGTAATATATTTGAAAATTGTGGAGGCAACTTAATTATATGGAAAAAACACATAGAAAAATAGCGAGAGAACAAGCTACGATTTGTATTTATCAAAATTTATTAGTAGGAACTTCTCTTGATGAAATGCGTACTTATATATCAGAAAATGAAAAATTATCAACAAGTGAAGATTCGTTAAACTTTGCGTTGTGGTTAGTAGAAACAACATTACAGAATAAAGAATCTTATCAAAAATTATTAGAAAAACATTTAAAGAAAGGTTGGACTTTTGAACGTTTAAGCGTTATGGAAAGAGCCATCTTATTAATTGCGGCTTGTGAATTGTTGGAATCCGATCTTCCTAAAACAATTGTGATTAATGAAGCTGTTGTTAATGCTAAGAAGTTCTGTGATGATGAATCTTATAAATTCATTAATGGTATTTTAGGACATATTGCTTAATGGATGCAAAAAAATATATTAGTGTACATACATTAAATAAATATATAAAAGCAAGATTTGATCAGGATGCTTCTTTGCATAATGTCTATATTACTGGTGAAATTTCAAATTATAGACCACATCCTAGTGGTCATCTTTATTTCACTTTAAAAGATGATCATTCAAGAATTTCAGCAGTTATGTTTTCTTCGGCAGCAAAAAAACTTCAATTTCAATTGGAAAATGGAATGAAAGTGTATATACGAGCCCGTGTTTCGGTTTATGAAGTCACTGGTGAATATCAGTTATATGTACAATCAATTGAACAGGATGGCCTAGGAAAGTTATATCTAGCATTTGAAGATTTGAAAAAGAAATTAGCAAAAGAAGGCTTATTTGATGAAAAGTATAAAAAGCCTATACCTCGTTTTCCTAAATCTATTGCTATTTTAGCAGCTAAAAGTGGAGATGCTGTTCATGATTTTATTGAAATTGCACATTCACGTTTCCCTTTTGTAAGATTGATTTTTTTCCCAATTCCAGTCCAAGGGAAAAATGCATATTTAAAAATTATCGAAACTTTACAAAATGTAGATCGCATTGGTTTTGATTTGATTGTGATAACACGTGGTGGTGGTACAATTGAGAATTTGTGGAACTTTAACGAAGAAGCTTTAGCCCGTGTTATTTTTCAATGCCAGACACCTATTATTAGTGCCGTTGGACATGAATTAGATTTTACAATATGCGATTTTGTCAGTGATCTGCGTTGTCCAACTCCAACAGCAGCAGCTGTAAGTGCTACACCAGATCAGGAAGAATTAAAAAAACATCTGAATGGATTAACACAACAATTGGTGCATGATATGAACCACTATCTTCAAAATTGTCAACAAACATTAAATAGATTAAAAAATTCTTATTTTTTAACAACACCAGAAGCTCTTTATTCACAAGAGATATTACGTTTAACCCATTTACAAGATCAGTTCTCTTATCAGTTTAAGTTATTAAATATGAAAATTGAACAACAGCTTTTACATCATCAAAAACAGTTAAAGCAAAAAATGGATCAAAATATACAAAAACAAAACTATAAAATTCAACAATTGATTATCCAACTTGATGCTTTAAGCCCTTTAAAAGTTATGCAGAGAGGTTATACTTTAATAAAGAAGGATAATCAACTTATAAAATCTCAAAATGATGTAAAAACAGACGATCTTATTGATATACAATTTTATGATGGTATGAGAAAAGCACAAATAAAGTAGGTGAGAAAATGGAAGCAATGACATATGAAGAAGCTATAAAGCGTTTAGAAGAAATTGTAAGTTTACTTGAAAATAATGAAATTGCATTAGAAGATAGCATAGCTTTATTTCAAGAAGGTATTACTCTTTCCAAATATTGTGATGAAAAACTAAAAAATATTCAAGAAAAAGTTGCACAAATATATGAAGATGGAAAGCTCAAAGAATTTAAGAATGGGGAATAATACAATGGATACAATGAAAGAAGAAATTAATCAACGTTTAGCGGAATTATGTGAACCATTGAAAGATGGAAGAGTCAAGGATGCAATGTTATATTCATTATTGGCACCTGGTAAACGTTTGCGTCCAATTTTATTTTTAACAGTGTTAAGAGCTTATCAATTTGATTACCATCAATATTTAGATGTTGCATGTGCAATTGAAATGATTCATACTTATTCACTTATTCATGATGATTTACCTGGTATGGATAATGATGATTTAAGAAGAGGAAGAAAAACGTGTCATAAAGAATTTGATGAAGCTACAGCTATTTTGGCTGGTGACGCTTTATTAAATTTAGGAGTTAATATCATATTACAAACAACCTCACTTGATGATTCTTTAAAAGTTCAACTAACTAATCTTTTGTATCAGGCAAGTGGAATTAATGGGATGATTTATGGTCAACAGCAAGATCTTTATTTTGAAAATCGAAAAGCTGATTTATCTCAATTAGAAGATATCCATAAACACAAAACAGGAGAGTTAATTTCAGTTAGCATGCAAATAGCTGCCTGTATCGCAAAAAAAAGTGATCTTGATGCGTGGAAACAACTTGGTTTTGACTTAGGTTTAGCATTTCAAATTCAGGATGATATTTTAGATGTTACAGGGACGACTGAAGAGTTAGGAAAAAAGGTTGGAAGTGATTTGGAAAATCATAAATCTACTTATGTAAGCTTGATAGGAGTCGAAGCTTCACAGAAAAAAATCGAAGAATTATTCCAAAAATGTTATGAAAAAATTTATGCAATGCAAATTAATCATGGATTGATTTTAGAATTGTTTATAAAAATTTTGAAAAGGGTGAGTTAAATGAAACTTGAGCAAATCAAGAATCCTCAATTTTTAAAACAATTAAATATTGAAGAACTAGAAGAACTGGCTGATCAAATCAGGTCATTTATTATTCATCATGTATCTGAAACAGGTGGACATTTTTCTAGTAATTTGGGGGTTGTTGAATTAACAATTGCTTTACACTATATTTTTGATTCACCATTAGATAAAATCATTTTTGATGTTGGACATCAATCTTATGTTCATAAAATATTGACAGGACGAGCTGCACAATTTTCAACACTTAGACAATATAATGGTTTGAGTGGCTTTCAAAAGAAAAAAGAAAGTATTCATGATGTATGGGAAGCTGGTCATTCATCAACAGCATTATCAGCGGCTATTGGAATGGCCATTGCTAGAGATTTAAATCACGAACAAGGTGAAATGATATGTGTTGTAGGTGATGCTGCACTTATGAGTGGGGAATCATTTGAGGCACTTAATTATATTGGATCTGTTGATTCTAAAGTGATTATTATTCTTAATGATAATAATATGTCTATTTCTAGAAATGTTGGTGGCTTAAGTAATTTCTTTTCTGATATTCGCATGTCTACACAATACAAAAACGCTCGTAATAATTACATTTCTTTTTTAAGTAAATCAAATTTAGGAAAAAAAGTTTATAAAATAACAAAAAAAGTGAAGGATCAAATAAAAAACAATGTTATTAATGATAATATTTTTGGTGAATTTGGTTTAGATTATATAGGACCTATTAACGGTCATGATTTTCATGATCTTTTTAATGCTTTGAGTTTGGCATCTGAAATGGATCATAGTGTTGTTGTTCATGTCCATACTGTAAAAGGAAAAGGATACCCTCTTGCTGAAAATGATTATTATGGAGTTTATCATGGTGTTGCTCCATTTGACTATCGTGAAGGTATTCGTTCAAAAGAAAGTTCCATTATTAGCTGGAGTGAAGTTGTGGCAAGACATATTGAAAAATGGATGTATGAAGACCAGGACATTGTAACAATTACACCAGCAATGATATCAGGAAGCTGTCTGCGTCATATTTTTGATACTTTTCCTGATCGTGCTTTTGATGTAGGCATTGCTGAAGAACATGCTATGACTTTTGCTGCTGGACTTTCAAATGCTCAAAAGAAACCATTTATTACTATTTATTCTTCTTTTTTACAACGTGCATATGATCAGATCAACCATGATATTGCAAGAATGCAATTACCATGTCTCATAGGCGTGGATCGTAGTGGACTTGTTGGTGCAGATGGTGAAACTCATCATGGCGTTTTTGATATGAGTATTCTTTCATCTATTCCAAATCTTGTTATTATGACACCTAAAGATGCTATTGAAATGAAAATGATGATAAATACTGTTTTTCGTCACTTTCAACATCCTTATATTCTCAGATTTCCAAAGGGGAATATTGAAGATAAAGATATTTCTTTAGATAAGGAGATAAGTATAGGATCATGGGAAAAGATTATCTTTGATTCACAGAATGCTTTAACTATTGTTACTTATGATGTAAAAGTTGATCGTGTTGCTCATTGGCTTATGACAGAACAATTGCCAGTTAATTTAATTAATGCACGTTTTATTAAACCTATGGATGAAAATATTCTTGATGAACTGTCTCAAACACATCAACATATACTTGTTTATGAAACTGATTTGATGATTGGGTCGTTAGGTGCATCTATTGCTCATTATTATTCAAGAAAGAAAATGCCTATGACTATTGATTATATAGGAATTGATGACCATTACACACCTCAAGGAGATTTAGACACATTATTCAAAATAGAACATATACATTTAGATGATTTAAAACAAAAAGTAAAGGAGATACTTGATGAAGAAGGAAAGAGTTGATATTCTTTGTGTAGAACAGGGATTATTTGATTCTCGTGAAAAGGCAAAGCGAGCTATAATGGCGGGAATCGTTCGTGATGATTATGACTATATTGATAAACCAGGTACTAAAATACCAGTTGATTCACATTTGTATATCAAAGGTGAAAAATTACCCTATGTATCACGTGGTGGATTAAAGCTTGAAAAAGCTATTCAAATTTTTAATTTAGATTTAAATCATCTATTAATGCTTGATATTGGTTCTTCTACTGGAGGATTTACAGATTGTGCTTTACAACATGGTGCTAGAGAGGTTTATGCTTTAGATGTTGGAACAAATCAGTTAGTCTGGAAATTAAGAAATGATCCTCGTGTTCACGTTTTAGAACAAACAAACTTTCGATATGCTACAATGGATTTATTTCAATATGGTCAACCGGATTTTGCGAGTATTGATGTTTCGTTTATTTCGTTAAAACATATATTTCCTGCTTTATCTCAGATTTTAAAAAAGGATTCATATTGTGTGGCTTTAATTAAACCACAATTTGAAGCTGGCAGAGAAGATGTTGGGAAACATGGAATAGTTTCACAACCTGAAATTCATCAAAGAGTCATTCAAGAAGTTATTACATATGCTCGTGAACAAGGATTTTCTTTACAGGGACTGACTTACTCGCCAATTACTGGAGGAGAAGGGAATATTGAGTTTTTAGGATGCTTTATTCATCGTCAGAATGTAGATAAAGATATAGATATTTATAAAGTTGTCGAAGAAGCACACAGCCATTTTAAAGGGTAGGTGAAATACATGTTAAAAAGTTTATATGTTTCATCATTTGTTATTATTGATAAAATGAAAATTGATTTTCAAGAAGGAATGAGCGTTATTACTGGAGAAACAGGAGCTGGAAAATCTATTGTGATTGATGCTATTGGACAATTATGTGGTAACCGCTCTTCTGCTTCATTTGTCAAAAAAGGATGTTCAGAAGCTATCATTGAAGGTGTTTTTGATGTGACTGTGACACCTCAACTAGAAGCTATATGTCAGCAATTACATATAGAAGCTGATGACGAATTTATTATTACAAAAAATATTCAAAGTAATGGTAAGAGTCAAGTTAAAATCAATTATCAATCATCTACTCATAATGCTTTGAAGTTATTAATGCCTTATTTGATTGATATTCATTCTCAATTTGAAACACAAAAACTTTTTGCTCAAAAAAACCATATCCTTTTATTGGATGAATATGCAAAAGATGAGCTACAAGATCTTTTCTTAGATTATCAAACTCAATTTCAACAATATAAAGATATACAACAACATTTGAATCAAACTATTCAAGAAGATATGTCAGATGAACAGCTTGATTTTTTAAAAAGCCAATTAAAAGAAATTGAAGAAGTCAGTTATACAGATGATGAAATAGATCATTTTGAAGAAGAATTAAAAATATTACAAAATTATGAGAAAATGAATGAAAGTATTCAAAATTTTGAACAACTTATGAATAATGGTCAAGGTGTTTTACCAAAATTAAAAGAGGCTACTTATGAAATTCAATCATTATCTTCTTACCAAGAGTTTGAGGAACCTGTAGAAAGTATACAAAATCTTTATTATAACTTATTAGATATTACAGAAAATATACTGGATACATATCGTTCTTTTCATTTTGATGAATATCGTTTTAATGAACTTCAAGATATTTTATTTAAAGTCAATAGATTAAAAAGAAAATATGGTTTTACAATGCAAAATATTCAGGAATATCATGATGAATTAATACAAAAAATTCAAACTATTGAAAATAGAGAAGAATATATTTTACAGCTTCAAAATAAGCTTCAGCAACAAGAAAAGAAAACAAAAGATATCGCAATGCAAATGCATCATATACGTAAAAAATATGCTAAAAAATTTGAAGCTGATATTCATCAAGAACTCCAAGACTTATATTTAGATAAAGCTATTTTTAAAGTTCAAATAAAAGAATCTCAAATGCTTCAACCACTTGGATGTACTGATATACAATTTATGATTTCTATCAATCAGGGACAAGATTTAAGCCTTTTAAATGAAACAGCGAGTGGGGGAGAAATTTCACGTATAATGTTAGCAATAAAAACAACAATTTTAGAATATAACAGTATTGATACTATTATTTTTGATGAAATTGACACTGGTGTCAGTGGAAAAGTTGCGACGAAAATTGGTGAAAAAATGAAAAAAACAGCTTTAAAAAAACAGGTTATTTGTATTACTCATTTACCTCAGGTTGCAGCTTTGGCAGATTATCATTATTGTATTGAAAAAAAATCAACTGATGATGAAACTATAACTTCTATTCATCTTCTAGATTCTAACCAAAAAATTATAGAAATTGCAAAAATGTTATCTGGTGAAACTATGACTCAAGAAGCTATAGCAAATGCAAAAAAATTATTAGATGCATAAAATAAAGCATATATGCCAAAATAAAATGTAATCAATTTGATTACAAGGAGGTGTATATGCTTTGCTTTTTAAAAAGTTGAGTATATCACTCATCACTGTCGTTTCATTAGTATTCCCATCCTTTCAAGTCTATGCAGCAGATGTTATTCTAGGTGGTCAATCAATAGGTATCGAGCTTGATTATGAAGGTGTTATGATTACTGGAACTTATGATATTTCTATTGACAATCGTCCCTATAATCCAGCAAGTGATGGCTATCAGTCTGGTGATTTAATTATGCAAGTGAATCAGCAGAATGTAGAATCTATTTCAGAGTTAATGGAATCTGTTAAGAACAGTGTAGAAAAGAATCAAAAAATTATGTTAACCTTAAAACGTCAGAATAAGACCATAAAAAAAGAATTGAAATTTCAAAAAAAAGATGATCAATTTACGACTGGACTTTATGTTCAGGATGGTTTAACTGGCATAGGTACGATGACGTATTATAACCCTGAAACACATCACTTTGGAGCATTAGGACATATGATGTATGATACTTCATTATCAAGTGATACAACGATTAAAAATGGAACAGTTTATAATTCGTATGTTAAAAAAATAAACCCTTCTCAAAATGGAAATCCAGGTGAAAAAATTGCTGAAATCGGTTCTATTGAAATAGGAAGATTGTATGAAAATAATAATTATGGTATTTATGGCCAATATACAAATCTTTCTGATCAACTTCAAACAATTTCAACAGCTTCTATGGATGAGATTGAATTGGGAGAAGCTTATTTTTTAACTGTTCTCAATGGTCACGAAGTCAGTCGTTGTTCAATTCGTATCACTGATTTAAAGAAACAAAACGAACCAGATGTAAAGGGTATAACTTTCGAAATAACAGATGATGAAGTTCTGTCATTAACAAATGGTATTGTTCAAGGAATGAGTGGCTCACCTATCATTCAAAACAATAAACTCATTGGATGTGTAACACATGTTGACATAAACAATGTTCATCAAGGTTATGGATTATATATTGATTGGATGCTTAAAAACGACAAATAGAAAGAGAATCCTGCTAGATTCTCTTTTTCTTATTTCAACATGATTAGACTTTTTAACAAACTTTATGTCGAAAAAAGCAGTGAAAATTTTGACGAATAGATATAAATTCATTTTTTCACATTTATTTTTTGTATAAAGACTAGGAATATGAATTTGACACATATATAATAAATTTGCTGATGAGAAGAAATCGAAAGGGAAAATTGGAAATTATGAAAACATTTATTGCTATCGAACAACCAGAGTTATTGGAAAATATAAAATATAATTTAGAAAAAACAAATAAAATGACTGTTGTTGGAACGGCACAAAATGGTATTGATTGTTTAAATTTCTTTAATCAAAGAACTTGTGATTTATTAATTATTGATCTAATGTTATCTGAAATTGATGGCATTGGAGTTTTAAAAAAACTAAAAGAAATGAATAAACAATCTTTTCAAAAAGTTATCTGTATTACCCAATTTACAAATCAGACAATTTGCAATATGTTAGAAGAACTTGGTGTCACTTATTGCTTTAAATATCCTTTTGATATTCAACACTTTATTCAATCAACACTTTATATTACTGCATCTGAATTTCAAAAAACAGATTTAATGGATCAGGATGAATCTGAAAAATATAAAAAAGTGAAGATTGAAAATGAAATCACAGAAATTTTACATGAAGTTGGAATTCCTGCTCATATTAAAGGTTATATGTACTTAAGAACAGCTATTTTAACAACATATTATAATATTGAAATTCTTGGTCAGGTTACAAAAGTTTTATATCCAGATATAGCAAGAATGTATAATACAACTTCATCTCGTGTAGAAAGAGCTATTAGACATGCTATTGAAGTTGCATGGAACAGGGGGAATACAGATGCTATTGATGATATATTTGGTTACACTGTTTCGGCAGTTAAAGCGAAACCAACAAATTCAGAATTTATTGCAATGATTGCTGATAAATTAAGATTAGCACATAAAACTGATCATGTAAAAAAAGAAAGTCTTTATAATTATAAAAACTATATGTTAAAATAGTTATGAAAGTTGAGGTGATTTCTTTGCAAATTATTTTTCATATTGATTTGAATGCATTTTTTGCAAGTGCTGAAATCTCTCAAAATCCTGATTTAGAAGGAAAACCTATTGTTGTCTGTCGTGAGTCACGTCGCAGCATTATTACAACTGCCTCTTACGAAGCAAGAAAATATGGAATTCATTCAGCAATGCCTTTATTTCAAGCAAAAGAACTATGTCCACAATTGATTACTGTTCCGCCTCATTTTCAACTATATAAAACTCTATCTCAACAATTTTTTGAGCTTATCTCATCTTTTTCAAAAAAACTTGAAGTCGCAAGTATTGATGAGTGCTATGTTGATATGACAGAATATATTCAACATCAGCATATCCATCCATATCAGGCCGCTAAAGACATTCAAAATCATGTTTTTAAAACTTTAAAATTACAATGTTCTATTGGTGTTGCGCCTAATAAATTTCTTGCTAAAATGGCCAGTGATATGAAAAAACCAATGGGGATAACCATGATTACAAATCGTAATTTTAAAGAAAAACTTTGGCATTTACCTGTAGGGGATATGTATGGAATTGGGAAAAAGACTGTTCCAAAATTACAGCAAATGGGAATTTATACTATTGGTGATTTGGCAAAATATGAAAACTATGAAAAAATAAGAACTATTTTTCAAAAGAATACATTTATTGTTTATCAAAGAGCTAATGGCAAAGATTTCTCTAAAATCAATTATGAGAAGAATGAGTTAAAATCAGTTGGAAATTCAACGACTTTTGAAAATGATAGTCATGATGAAGAATTCATTAAATCCGTTTTTCATTCTTTGTCACAGGAAGTTTCAAATCGTGCCAAAAAAAGAGATCTTGTATCTAATTCTATTTCTATTACACTTAAATATACACGAGAAAAATCAAAGACAAAACAAACTATTATTGATCAATATACAAATGATTTTGATATCATTTATGCGACAGCTTTATTATTATTTGAAAGTATTTATAGTGGTGAAAATTTACGTCTTGTTGGTGTCAGTTTAAATAATGTTGTTCATGTTCAAGATTTAAATATACAGTTATCTTTATTTGGTAAACAAGGGAATCATCTATCTCATCATTCTCAAACCGATCAGTTTATTCATCAATTTAATGAACACTTCCCTGATATGAAAGTTATGAAAGCATCCTCACTTATTGAAGATGATGAAATTCAAAAAAAGTATCTCAAAAATAATGAATAATTTAAAAGAACGCTCATATGCTTTACAGAGGTGATAACATGAGTGTTTTTTTACAGCGTTTTATTCAAAATAAAAAATATATACTTATTGCAATTGGGATTACTGGATTAATAGGCTTTTTATTTGGATTTTATCAGTATACGCATACACAGGAACCTATACAAAAGTTTTTCCATTATTTATTTTATTTAAATATTGAAAGTTATACAAATCATTACCAATTATATATTATTCAAAGTGGATTATTGATTTTTATTTGTACATATTTAAGTACGAGTTATGTAGGACAATTAGGTTTGTTATTTATAACTTTTTTAAAAGGATTACAAATATCATTTTCTCTACAATATGTTTTATCTGTTGTTCAAATGAATGTAATTATGGTTATTTTAATGTTATGTGAAATTTTTTTTGAAATCATCATAGTTTCAATTATTGTTTATATTGGCCTATATATATCTAGTTATGTGACATTAGTTAATTTTTATATCGAACAGAATTTTAATATCAAAAGTATTTTAAATTATCGACTTAATTTTATTATTGCCTCATTGATTGTACTCACATGTTCATTAGCTTTTCGATTATATATTGTTCCTTTATTTTAGAAGTGACTTTAGTAGTTTTTTTTGATAAAAATTGTTATAATAGCAATGGTGATGTATTTTGAAATGTAAAGATGCTATGTTGGAATATCGAGAGTATATGATTGTTGAAAAAAATTATAGTCAGCATACTGTTCATGCATACCAAAGAGATATTAAACATTTTTTGGATTATGTTTTTAAGATATATGAAATTCAATATATCGAGGATGTAAACAAGGATCATGTATATTCATACTTAAAAACAATGCGTCAAAAATTAAGTGATGCGACTATTGATCGTCATATGATATCTTTAAGACAGTTTTATCAATTTCTCATTAAAGAAAAAATTGTTTCTCAAAATATAATGAGTTCTTTTGAAATGCCAAAGCGTAAAAAATATCTGCCACAGGTTTTAAGTGAAGAAGAAATGTTTCAATTATTAAATTCTATTGTTGTAAAAGATGCCATTTCATCACGAAATCGTTGTATGGTAGAAGTTTTATATGGATGTGGTTTGCGTGTGAGTGAAATGTGTTCATTAACTTTGCAAAGTGTGAATATTCAAAAAGGATTTGTTAGATGTGTTGGAAAAGGAAATAAAGAAAGAATTATTCCAATGAATAAAAGTTGTGGACTTCTACTCAAAGAATATATTGAAAAGTATCGTGATGAACTTTGCAAAAAAGGAACAACACCTTATCTTTTTTTAACTCAAAATGGAAAAGTAATGACGAGAGATGATTTTTATCATATTCTTGAACATTTAGTGAAAAATAGTGGTTTAATGAAACATATAAGTCCTCATACTTTACGCCATACTTTTGCGACACATTTATTAGAACATGATGCTGATTTACGTTCAATTCAGGAAATGCTAGGGCATAGTGATATTTCAACAACAACTATCTATACACATGTATCACAAAATAAAGCAATTGAGGATTATCGTCAATTACATCCTAGAATGCAAGAAAGGAACAAGAAAAATGGAAAAATATAAACGTGTATTTTTAATAGTGTTAGATTCATTAGGTATAGGAGATGCACATGATGCTGCACAATTTGATGATGTTGGCGCAAATACTTTAGGTCATATCTGCGAAAAAGTAGGGGGGCTAGATGTTCCTTGTTTAGAAGGAATGGGCTTAGGAAATATTGGTCAATTTCAAGGTATTCATGCTTTAAAAAATCAATTAGCTTATACTGCAAGACTTGAAGAAGTTTCCAATGGTAAAGATACAATGACTGGACATTGGGAAATGATGGGATTACATATTACCAAACCTTTTAAAACATTCACTGAAACAGGATTTCCAAAAGAATTCATTGATCTATTTGAAGAAAAAACAGGTCGTAAATGTGTTGGAAATTATGCTGAAAGTGGCACAAAAATACTTGATGACTGGGGTGAACATCAGATAAAAACTGGTGATTGGATTGTTTATACATCAGCAGATTCAGTATTTCAAATTGCTGCTAATGAAGAAATTATACCTCTTGAAGAATTATATAAAGCGTGTGAAATTGCTAGAGAAATTGCAATGGATGACAGATGGAAAGTTGGACGCATCATTGCCAGACCATTTGTTGGTAAAAAGAAAGGTGAATTCGTAAGAACAGCTAATCGTCATGATTTAGCGTTAAAACCATTTGGTAAAACTGTTTTAGATAGTCTTAAAGAAAATCAGGTTGAAGTCATTGGAATTGGTAAAATACCAGATATATTTGTTGATCAAGGTATTACACGTAAAGTCAAAACTGTTTCTAATCATGATGGTATGGAAAAAACAATAGAAATTGCGAAAGAAGATTTTCGTGGATTAGCTTTCTTAAATTTAGTAGATTTTGATGCTGTTTATGGACATAGAAGAAATCCTGAAGGATATGGACAAGCTATTGTTGAATTTGATCATCAGTTAGAAGAATTATTATATTGTTTAAATAGTGATGATTTGTTAATGATTACTGCTGATCATGGAAATGATCCAACATACAAAGGAACAGATCATACACGCGAAAATGTTCCACTTATCATTTATAGCAAGTCTTTACAAATGCCTAAACATTTAGGACTGTTAAAAAGTTATGCAGTCATTGGAGCAACCATTGCAGATAATTTTGATGTTGAAAACCCTGGTATAGGATCATCTATATTAAATCAAATCATCTAGGAGAAATTTATTATGAATTCACAGGATACTAGACATGGCATTATGATAACTTTAGGAGGTACTCTTATTGGTGCTTTGTTATATATTTTTGCTTTGTCTTTAGATAATCATTTTGTTATCATAACAAATTATATCATCGCAATGATATTGTATACTTGTTCTTTTTTAGCTGCATTTCAACAGTATAAAAAAATGGCTTCTCATCTCATGATATATATTCTTATATTGATTATCATAGTTTTGGCTATAAGTACATATTCTTTTGTTTCAATATTCTTATAAAATTCACATAATATATATTATACGAAGTTGTATATACTTTTAAAAAGTCTTATTACTGATTTATAAGACTTTTTATTATGTTTAAATATGACTCCCCTGCATCCCTGCATATTTATGAGCAAATTCCCATTTATCTTTATTTATATTGACATAGATATTCTATATCTAAATAATACATTGATTTTTTGGATTTTTCTTCATAAAATTTTTACAAAATCAATCATAATAAATGGAATTATTAAATCCGTTTACAATTTATCTTATATCTATTATAACACGATATATTTGTTTTCCATTGTTTTTGTATTATTGATAATTGAAAATCAGTATTTTTTTATAAAAAAAGAAGCATTTTAGCTTCTTCATTAGTATACTTCATTAATATATTTATTAGATTCCATTCTATCTTTTTGAAGCGTATTGCTCATCATTGTAATGATATATTTACTTTCACAGTTTAAATTTACAGTCATATCACATTCAAGAATTAACTTTTTAGAAGATTTCTTAAAATATGACAACATTTGTAAAAGATTATTTTGATTGAAATAGATGGCTTCACTTATATAAATACTTTCATCATCTTCATGATATATAAAATAGCCTAAATCTTCAAATATAAGGATTTGATCATTGAAACTTTCACATCTTTTTCTTAAAAGTTGCCAGTATTCATGACTACGAATACGATATTCATCAAAATGACTAACAAATTGATGATAATATTTTTCTAACAAATCATATTGCTGACTTATTTTCAAATCAGAATAATTTTCCAACATATTTTTATCAATCTCAATAACCTGATGATAATGTGATGCATGAAATCCAAAAGGTCGATAAATTTCAGGATGATAAGCTTGCAGATAAATCGTTTTATTTGTGTATTTACTCAAAACAAAATATAGAAGTTGCTTCATTAAGCCTTGTTTTTGAAAATATGGATGTGTACACACACCTAATATAAAATAACATTCTTCTGGCTTCTTATTTTTCATAATAGACATTGGAACGATTTGTAAAGCAGATAAAATACGATTATCATTTTTAAGTACAAAAGTATTTTCTTTATGATAAAGCTCTTGAAAATAATAGTTTGTTGATTCTTCTGTTTCATCTTCGAAACATTGTAGCCATAGTTTTTTAATATCTTCTAAATTATGATCATTTGCTTTTTCAATTATTGTCTGATTTTCATAAATACGATATTTATGAATCATCTTAACAGGGTGTAATGATTGCTTTGATCGTCTTAAATTTTCTAGACCCATATCTTCTTCCCTATTTACCCATTTTTCATTTTGAAAATGATGTTCTAATAGTTCTTTTAATATAGCAGGATATAATCCTCTAATATCTTTATTTGCTTTTTCAACGTGTATTTGAATAGTAGAATGATTAAGTTTTGAAGCAATAATAAAAGCTTCTAATTGGTTATGGATAAAAATTCCTCCAATATGAAATGGTAAAAGATGCTTTGAGGAAAGCAATGACATGATTCCTCTAACTTCACTTGTCATTGATTCACTTAAATTATCCTTTTCCCCTTCCCATCTATTTAGACAAGTAAAAATGATATCGAAATCTTTGACTATATCCAAATCACGATATTCATAATCAGGATAAGCTTTAAGAAAAGCATTGTAATGATTACGTCTTTTTTGCATTTTCTTACCAGCTAAAGTTTGAAGCATATCTTTATCATAGATATAATCATCATTAAATGGTGTCCTTTCAAAAAGGAATTGATGCGAATAATCATTTTTTTGAAGTGTTGAAACAAAACTTTCAATAGCACAATCAATCATAAAAGGAAAACCATGTTGATGGCTATATTTAATCATGTAATCTAAAGCTTCCTGATAAAATTCGGGTGTCGTAAAAGGCATGGCCCAAAAATAAATGTTTTTATAATGATGCAGCATAATAAGAAAGTTATCATGTATTTCATATTGTATATGATACTCATGATTCCACATCATCATTGTGACAAAATTGGAGTTATATCCTTCATAATTGGCTTTTTCTAAATACGGTTGAATAATTGCATAATCTTCTAATTTTAATTGTTTCATGATTGTTGAGAAAGCAGCATATGAATAAACTGTTTTGCTGTTCTTCCTGAAAAACCTCCATTTCTTATTTCCCACTGTAATGCTAATTCATGTAGTTGTTCAGTTGGCATTGTTAAATGATAAGTCTTAGCTAATGCATCAATAATATCTAAATAATGTTGTTTATCTGGATGAATATACATGATTTGAACACCAAATCGAGATACTAAAGATAATTTTTCCTGCATAGCATCGTTATTATTAATTTCCTGATCATGATTACGATCATTCCATGTTTCTTTGATTAAATGTCTACGATTACTTGTTGCATAAATTAAAATATTATCAGGTTTCTTTTCAAGACCACCTTCAATAACGGCTTTTAAATATTTATATTCAACTTCAAATTCTTCAAAAGATAAATCATCCATAAAAATGATAAAACGATAATTTCTATTTTGTAATTCATTAATAATTTGAGGCAATGATATAAATTGATGTTTATAGACTTCAACCATTCTTAAACCTTGTTTATAATAACGATTCAATAAAGCTTTAATACTACTTGACTTTCCTGTCCCACTATCGCCATAAAGTAAAACATTGTTGGCTTTTTGACCATTTAAAAATGCTTCAGTATTTGCTATTAAGCGTTCTTTTTGACTTTCATAACCAATTAATTGTTCAAGTGTATTATTGCCAATATGATCAATTGGTATAATTTGATTATTCAAATATCGAAAGGCTTTATTTAATCCATATTTTCCAACACCATACTGATAATAATGATTATATAATATTTGATAAAACTCTTCCACTGATGTGCTTTGAGAAAGCTGAGTTTGTAAATTTGTTAATACATCAAAAATTTCTTGATTGATAATCGTAGAACTGTTTTGAAAGTCAAAAAATAAATCTTTATATAAAGAATCAAGATAAGAAAAATCATAATGATAAAGATTGTAAATGATTTCAAAATCATGACAAACTACTTTTTTTAAAGAAACAGAAATGTCTTTTTTTCTTTCTAATGCCAATGTGAATGTATTTTCATGATAAGCTAATAAATGCGTTAATAGACTTTGGAATAATTGTCCATGTAATTCATATTTTTCAGCTAAAACAAGAAGACTAGCAATAAATTCTGATTCATCAATAGATGCATCATCATCCATAAAAGATAAACATTTTAAAACAATATCATCCTGAGATATATTTTTATAGACTATAAGCTGATCGTTAATCATAAATTAAACTCCTTTCTGTAAAAAAAGACGATAAAATCGTCTTTTTGTTAATTTTTAAAACTGTGGATAGGAGCAGGAATACGTCCACCTCTATCAATAAATTCATCACATGAGAATGGATTGACAGGCATGATAGGTGCATATCCCAATAAACCACCAAATTCTACTTTTTCACCAACATCTTTACCTATAACAGGAATAATACGTACTGCAGTTGTTTTTTGATTAATCATACCAATAGCCATTTCATCTGCAATAATTCCAGAAATTGTTTTTGCTGATGTTTTCCCTGGAATCGCAATCATATCTAAACCAACTGAACATACGCATGTCATAGCCTCTAATTTTTCCAATGTTAAGGCACCAGCTTCAACAGCATCAATCATACCTTGATCTTCACTGACAGGGATAAACGCTCCAGAAAGTCCACCAACATATGAAGATGCCATAACACCACCTTTTTTAACCTGATCATTTAAAATAGCTAGAGCAGCTGTTGTTCCAGGAGCCCCTACTCTTTCTAAGCCCATTTCTGTTAAACAGTCGGCAATACTATCACCAACTGCCGGTGTTGGGGCTAATGATAAATCAATAATTCCAAAAGGAATATTTAAAGCTGCAGAAGCTTCTCTAGCGACTAATTGTCCGACACGTGTAATTTTAAAAGCAGTTTTTTTAACAATTTCGCATAATTCTCCAAAATCTTTTCCTTTAGCTGTTTGAATTGCTTTTCTTACAACACCAGGACCACTGACACCCACATTAATAATAGCATCAGCTTCACTGACTCCATGAAAAGCTCCAGCCATAAAAGGATTATCATCAGGTGCATTACAAAAGACAACAAATTTTGCACACCCAATAGAATCTTGTTCTTTTGTTAATTCAGCAGTTTCTTTGATGATTTCCCCTATTAATTTAACTGCATCCATATTAATTCCCGTTTTTGTAGATCCTACGTTTACTGAACTACATACCAATTCAGTTTCTTTCATAGCTTGAGGAATAGATTGAATTAATAATTTTTCAGCAGGTGTCATTCCCTTAGAAACAATCGCACTGTAACCACCGATAAAATTCACACCAACTTTTTTAGCACAACGATCTAAAGTTTTAGCGATTTTGACAAAATCATCTGTTGATTGACATACAGATGCACCAATAAGACCAATTGGAGTTACAGAAATTCTTTTATTAACAATAGGAATCCCATATTTTTTTTCAATATTTTCTCCAGTTTCAACTAAATGTTCAGCAACACTTGTAATTTTATGATAAATATTTTGACATAAAGTATCTATATTAGCATCAATACAATCAAGTAAACTAATCCCAATTGTAATAGTGCGGACATCTAAGTTTTCCTGTTCAATCATCTTATTTGTTTCATTAACTTCAAATAAATTTATCATGATTTTCCTCCTTAGATTCTATGCATTTTATTAAAAATATCTTCATGCTGTAATTTAATATAAACGCCTATATGATTTCCTAAATCTTCTAATTGATCACAAACGTCTGAAAATGATTCTTTTGCTAAAGACATATCAACAATCATCATCATATTAAAGTACCCATCTAATATTGTTTGAGAAATATCTAAAATATTAATATTTGCTTTGGCTAAAAATTGACATACATGAGCAATAATGCCAACCTGATCTCTACCTACAACTGTTATAATTGCTTTTTCCATTTTTCTTCCTCCTGATTTTTAAATATTATAACAAACAATATGTAAAAAGAAAAGAAAAAAAGGAGCTATGCTCCTTTAAGAAATTATTTTAATAAAGATAAAGCTTTTTCGAATACGGCTTTACCGTTCATTGTTCCATAATCTCTCATATCAATGACATCTACAGGGATAGGTCCAGCTTTTCTACCAGCAGCTAATTTTTCAATAGCAGCTTTTTGGAATCTAACTTGTGGGCCAAGTAAGATGCAGTCAACTTCTTCTAATACTCTAGGTGCATCAGAGAATGGTAATGCAAAGATTTTGCATTCAACACCAGCATCTTTAGCAGCAGCTTCCATTTTAGTAACTAATAAACTTGTAGACATT
Organism: Massilimicrobiota sp. SW1139; assembly: GCF_012027715.1. Classification (NCBI taxonomy): domain Bacteria; kingdom Bacillati; phylum Bacillota; class Erysipelotrichia; order Erysipelotrichales; family Erysipelotrichaceae; genus Massiliimicrobium; species Massilimicrobiota sp. SW1139. Next base: position 147,648 of record NZ_SJOR01000001.1, read on the forward strand.
CCTGCAGAACATACTAATAAAATAGTTTTCATATTTCTTACTCCCTTTCTTATTATTACAATATATATTGTAACAATTTTTACCTGAATTGTAAACACTTACGGATAAAAATTTTCTATTTGAGAAAATCGGTTGATTCTATCAATATAATTATGAATTTATAATTGAAATATGATAGAATAATATAAGAAAAGAGTTGATTGAAATGAAATTATTAGTTGTCAGCGATAGTCATCTTTACGAAAATTATTTACAGCGTGTGGTAACTCACTATCGTTTTCATGTTGATTATATGATTCATTGTGGTGATTCATCTTTACCTGTTGATGATCCATATATACAATTATTTGATATTGTTGTTAAGGGCAACCATGATGATGCACCCTTCCCTATCTATAAAACATTTCAACATATCTGTGTTACACATGGACAATATTATGGAGTTTATTATGGATATGATCAATTAATACAGCTTTGTCAAAAAGAAAATTGTTATCTTTGTTTACATGGTCATACACATGTTCCAACGGTTCAAAAACATCAAAACATTCTTTTTGTTAATCCAGGAAGTTTGATGATGAATCGAGGAAGTTATGGATATGGAACATATGCTCTTATTGATATTCGTGATAACAATGATATCCAAGTTGAATTTCATCATTGTCAAACAGATGAGATTTGTAATCAGGATATATTAGATGAAGGACTTGAATTATTAGAAGAATTTAAAACACTGTTAAAATAAAAAGAAGTTAGCTTCTGTAACTAATTTCTTTTTTATTGGTTGTTTTTATTTTTTTCTTCAACTCTTTTACGTTTATATTCAATAATAAACATAACTTCTTTTAAATCATCATCTGGCAATTCTGTTAATAGACGTGCAATATTTGCAATATTATAATAATCGTATTTTTTACCACTCATAATTTCTTCAACACTACGTCCATAAAGATGTGAAAGAATTTTTAATTCACTAACTGTCACATCTCTTTTACCATTTTCAATATCTGAAATAGCAGAATGTGGAACATTAAGATGAGAAGCAACTTCTTTTTGAGTAAGGTGTTTAAAATTACGATAAACCTTCAGTCTTTTAGCTAAATCCATATCTATTGCCATAAGGTCACCTCCATAATAATATTATATCATGAATGAAAAACAATCGCAATTTAGAATATGAAAAAACTTTTTTTGTGAAAGACATAAATATTGATGATTCAACATTATTCTTTGAAATATCCTGAAGTTACTTTTATTTTCTGTCGAATATGGCTCTTTTGTTGGTTATAGATCATCTGCATAAAATCATCCATCACCATTTGAACTTGTTGCTGATCTTCGTTAGTGAACGCAATAAGGAATCCACCAACTGGTAATTGTTTAAATTGATCATAAAAAAGTGTATGTGCATTTAATAAGTGCATGCGACATTTATTATCAACCATTATGTCAAATTTCTCATTTTTTCGATCTCTCAAGGCAAAATGACCTTGTTTACACATTTGACAATGCTTATATTGATATCCAAAATAATATTGAGTAATTGGACAATATTCGCTAATCATATTTGTTGTTTTACCGAATATTTGAACAAGACATTGCGTTAAATCTATCTGCAAATGTTTAATCTCAGTTGCTGACATTTCTAGAGAAACCAAATATGGTTGATGATAATGATGTGCAGCATACGAATTATAAATATTTAAGCCCTGCCCAACAATCAGTTTTTTATCTTGGAAAGCCATATATGCACCATAATCATTTACCAATATTGTATCTATTTGCGAATAAATCTGTGATGATAATACATCTTCAATATCATCATCTTTCATAACAGGAGATGTCATCATAATCATTTTCTTTTGATGTTTTTGACAAATTTCATAAGCTTTTTCTATATTTTCCTGATAAGGATAAATAATTGTATCAAAAGGATATTGAATGACTGTTTTTAATTGTTCTATGGAATGAACAAGAATATAAAATTGAGGTGCTTGAGAAGTGCTTTTTTGGCTATATGTAGACATTTTTTGTCGACTATGATGATGTATTTTTTGATAAGATAATTTTTCAATCAACATATCTGTTGCATGTCTACGCATCTCATTAATATCTCTAATAGGCATTGAAATACCTTCATCTATGTTTATCTGTATATGCTCTGCTATAAATGGTGTAGATCCCAGTTTTAATAACTGCTGGTTGATTCTCTGTTTTTCAAGAGGCGTATTATGAGCTAATTGAACTTCCTGTTGTGATTCAACTGTTACTTTTAAATTTTCTTTTTTAAGAATAAGTCTTGCTTTTTGATAAATACGCGCTTCAAATTCCATAGATATTGAGACTTTTCGTGGTGATTTTTGATATGTCTGTTGCATTTTTTCAACAACATTTGTATCAAGTGTTTTTCTAACCAATCCTCGATCAACATAATAATCAAATTCTATTTCAATCACATCATTTGAATAAGCTTTATTCACTAATTTTTTTTGATGATAGATTTTATTGACTGGTCTTCCTTTATCAATATTTTCAAAAACAATGCTATCACCTTGCATGAGTGTATCTTTTAAACGAATCCCCACTCTTTTTTGTTTTTTATGATAATACAAAACTTCACCAATAATACTACCCCTATGTCCAGAATAGTCACCATCTACAAGATGAGTATCATGTTTTAAATAACCTAAAGTATAATTGCGATTAAACATCGCCTTCATATCATGAATAAGGGGTTGTAAATCAATTTTTTTATGTTCATAATAGGCATCAATTGCTTGGCGATATGCACGTGTAACGCTGGCAACATATTCTGGCCTTTTCATACGTCCTTCTATTTTCAATGAAGAAACACCTGCTTCAATAAGAGCACCAACATGTTCTATTGTCATCATATCCTTTGGTGATAGAATAAAAGGATATTTTTCAGGTAAAACTTGATCATCCTTTAATAATTGATATGGCAAACGACATGGTTGGGCGCACTGTCCCCTATTTCCACTTCTTTTTCCAATCATACTGCTCATTAAACATTGTCCAGAATAGCACACGCACATAGCTCCATGAACAAAAACTTCAATCTCTATAGATGTATTTTGGCAAATAGATTGAATATCTTCTAATGTATTTTCACGTGCTAATACAACACGTGATGCACCACATTTTTCAAAATAATTGACACCATAGTGATTCATAATAGAAGATTGTGTACTCATATGAATTTCAAAATCAGGATATAAAGTTCTGACGATATCAAATAATCCAACGTCTTGGATAATCAGAGCATCTACTTGAAATTCATATAATTTATCTAAATATGAAATCAAAGCATCTATCTCCGCATCTTTAAATAACGTATTTACAGTAACATAGATTTTGACACCATATAAATGAGCGTATTGTATTGCCCATTGTAGTTGTTCATCATCAAAATTTTTTGCAAAAGCACGTGCACTAAATAAAGTTCCACCTAAATATATAGCATCCGCACCATTTTGTACTGCAGCGATTAAAGATTCTTTGTCGCCAGCAGGAGCCAATAATTCAATTTTTTTCATAGAGATCCTCCTTATATAAAAAAGCAATAACAAGTGTTATTGCGATAATATAGAAATAAGATGATAACACATTTTTGCAGAAGCTTGGCTAGCTTGTTTTAAATATTCATCAAATTGCACATGATTTTCACCTTTTTGATAGATATCACTTAGAGATCTTGTGATAATAAATGGAACTCGAAAAACATGACAAACCTGTGCAATAGATGCAGCTTCCATTTCAGCACATATTGCATCAGGAAAATTCTTTTTAATCTGACTAACCTGATCATCACGACAAATAAATTGATCTCCTGAAACAATAAGTCCCATATGATATGATAGATGAAGATCTTTCAAAATATTTTCAACCTGTTTTAAAGCTTTTTTATCTGGTTCAAAGATACGCGGCATTCCAGGCACTTCACCAAGTTCACGTTGAAAAGCAGTTACATCAACATCATGATGGAGAACCCCTGTTGAAATAACAACATCACCAACATTTTGTGATAAAGAAAGTCCACCAGCAGAACCTACATTAATAAGAAAATCAATATCATAATTTGTTAATAACAAAGTGGTTGAAATAGCTGCATTCACTTTTCCAATACCACCTTGTACAACTACAACTTTTGTATTCGCTATTGTACCTTCATAAAAAGTATATCCATGAATTGTCTGCATAGAAGTTATATCCATATACTTTTTTATTTCAGCAACTTCTTCTTCCATAGCTCCAACAACTGCTATCATATGGTTTCCTCCTTTTGACATACAAATATAATTCTTTCACAATCATCATGATATTCATGAAAATCACTATAATAATCAACTTGCGAAAAACCAGCTTCCTTTAACCAGTATAAATATTGATTTACCGAATAAGTCTTTTGATAATGATCTTCATCAACTATTTCAGATTCTTGTTTATCTTCAATATAAACATGATGATGCACATATCCATCATCTATTTTATCAACACGCCATTCAAAAACAAACTCTTCATCTTCTTCTTTTTCTGAATATTGATCTAAAATAACATTCATTTTGTATAAACTATCAATATCAAAAATAAAAGTACCTCCAGCTTTTAATGAACGAAATACATTTTGAAAAGTCTGCATAATCTGATGTGGTTCAAGTAAATAATTGATAGAATCACACAAACATAAAATAAGATCAACTGGTCGTGATGTTTCAAAGTCGCACATATTAACTCTTTGTAAAATAAGATTTACTTGATTAGCAATAGCTTTCTGTTTTGCAACTTCTAACATATCAGTAGAAATGTCAGAAGCATATACAATTTTATGATCTTTAGCTAAACGAATAGCAATTTCACCTGTTCCACATCCCAATTCAAAAACTTCTTCAAATTGACAATGTTCCAATATAAATTGATAGTAATCTTCATAAAATTGTTCATCCATTAAGCTATCATAATAGTAAGCAAAGTTTTCATAACTCATTTGGCCAACATTCCTTCAATGTTAATACGAGGCATATCTCCCCATAATTTTTCCAAATTATAACTTTCTCTTTCAGCCGCTTCAAAAATATGACAAACAATATCTCCTAAATCTATAAGAATCCATTTAGAATTTCTTAATCCTTCAATACTTTTGACTTCATAATGATTCTTAGCACATTCATCTTGAATATTATCAGTAATTGCCTGCATTAATCTTTCATTGCTAGCTGTACATAAAACAAAAGTATCAAACATTGGACTTACATCACGCATATCAATAGCAGTAATGTTAGTAGCAAGTTTGTCATCCATAGCCTTTACAACACATTCTAATTTTGTCATTATTTTTCTCCTTTTACAACGAAATAATCATAAATTTCATAAAAACAATCATCAAAATCTCTATTTTTCTTTTTTGAAAATTCATAAAAATCTATCAATGAATCTCTAAATCCTGCATTTATATCTTTTTTACATAATTCAATCTGCTTTGATGAATCATAACCTCTTAATGGGTCTAATTTATCTGCAACATATAGACATTTTCCAATCAATGAAATATCAACAGAAGCAGTTGTATGATCTTCAATAGCCTTTAAAATAATAGGATCTTCTATTAAAAACTCATGTTCACTTACATATCTTGATAACCATTGATGCCATATAGGATATGGTTTAGAGATATATTCTGGAAAATAATTTTGCATAATAACAGTTGCTTCTTTTTGATCCATTTCTTTAGCAACATCATGCATAATCCCTGCAATATATGCTTGTTTTTCATTCAAATGATTCGCTTTGGCAATCTTTTTAGCCAATTGAGCAACACTACATGTATGTTTCCAACGTTTTTCTTTCATACGTGAAGCAACCATTGTTTCTAAGTATAATCCCTGACTTGAAATATAACGAAGTACATGGAGATCTAACATTTCAATATGCCCCTGTCGAACATCACTGCTTGATGCATAGACAGGACGATTATTTAAAACAAGAAAATGATATTGATTTAAAACATCCGATAATGGCTCATATCCTCCACGCTGAAAAGCAACTAACTGTACTAAGTTAGAAATTTTTTTAGCTTTTTTCCATTTATCAAAAGCATTTGCCTGATCCATACCCATAATATAATAATATTTGTTATTGGGATGTTTTTCAATGATCTTTTCAAGAGTATGAATGGTATAATTTTTTTGATTTTGATCATCATCAAGTTCAATTGTATTCACTGTGAGTTTATCATTGCCCTGAATAGCCAAATGAATCATATGTAAACGCTCTTTAGCGTTGGCACAACTTTGATTTTTCCATGGATTATGTCGTGTAGGGATAAATTGCACTTCGTCTAATTGAAGCTGTTCAATTGCACACATGGCAATTTCTACATGTGCTTTATGAATAGGGTCAAAGCTTCCGCCAAATAATCCTATTTTTTTCATGGTAAGCGATAAATTCCTTGAGGACTATGACGATAAAAAACAATCGTACGACCAATAATTTGAACAACTTCAGCTTTTGTATGCATACTTAATTCAACAGCTACACTATTCACATCATCAGGACAACTTTCTAATAGTTTCACTTTAATTAATTCCTGTGCTTCTAAAGCATCATCAATACCTTTAATCTGATTAGCAGAAACACCTTCTTTACCAACCTGAAAAATAGCTTTTAAATGATGTGCTTCACTTCTTAAATATCTTTTTTGTTTACCTGTTAACATAATTGTTTCCTTTCTTTTATATAATTGCCTCTCTAATCATAACTGAAATTTGAGGTGGAACATGAACTTTAACTTTTCCACCATGAGATGAAATGGTTATAAACCCTAATCCTGAAATAACAATATCACATTTTCCAGGTTTTAAAGTAAAATCATAGGTTTTCATTTTTTCAATTGAATCCATACCATTTAGTTCAAATGAAAAAGTTTTATGGCGATTATACAATGCATCAGCATTGCTTGTTTTTGTACGATGAATTTTAAGTTGTCTAGAAAAATAAGTAATAAAACTTGCCTGATCACCACTGATATAATCAATTCTTCCTAATCCATCAAAATAAATAGTCTGTTTTTCCTGTAACTGAAAACCAATAGGTCTCAATTCACTTTGAGGAATAATCTTTTTTAAATCCTGAGGATCAATAAAATGAGTCATTTGATGATCATTAATAATTCCTGGTGTATCATATAAATATGAATGATTATCTAATGGAATTTCAATAAAATCAAGCGTCGTCCCAGGGAATTCTGAAACGGTAATTAAATTCTGTTCTTCAACTTGAGCATAATGTTTTAATAAGGCATTGATAAAAGTAGATTTTCCAACATTTGTTACACCTACAACATAGACATCCCTTTGTTTACGATATGACATAATAGCATCATAAATCGAATCCATATTCATATTTTTCTTACCACTTGTCACAATCACATCTACCGGTTTTATTCCTTCTTGTTTTAATTGTCTTCTCACCCAATGTTCTAACTTACGTTCTTTTACTGATTTAGGTAAAAGATCACGCTTATTAGCTAAAACCAGGACATCATTAAAACCAATATGACGTAATAACCCAGGAATCATGCTTCCCTGAAAATCAAATAAATCAATCATATACACAACTAAACAATCTTTTTCACCAATATGATCCAATAAATTTAAAAAATCATCTTTTGTGAGATTTGTTGTCTGCAATTTATGATAATTTTTTAATTGAAAACAACGCTGACATAAGATATGTTCTCTTTGAGTTGCATTTTTAGGAACATAACCAATATGCTTTTCATTATGACTTTGAATGATAGCACCACAACCATAACATTTTTTTACTTCTTCCATATATACCTTCCTTCTCGCTTATTGTATACTATTTCTTATTTAATGAAAAGAGATAAACATAAACATCGACAAAATTCATATAATATTTTGAGGTGACTTATGTTTACAACAATTATTGCATTATTACAACAATTTTTATTTGTTTCGTTTATTAAAACGCAAGCATTTAAACCCCAATTAACACCACAACAGGAAAACAAGTTATTAGAAAAATATTTTCAAGGTGATCAGAATGCTAGAAATGCGCTAATTGAACATAACTTAAGACTAGTTGCACATATCGCTAAAAAATATGAAAGTTCTAAAGATTTACAAGAAGATCTGATTAGTATTGGTACAATTGGTCTTATCAAAGCAGTAGATAGTTATAATGCTGATAAATCAACAAAACTAGGAACATATGCTGCTAAATGTATAGAAAATGAGATTTTAATGCATCTGCGTCATCATAAAAAGACAGCTCTTGATGTTTCATTAAATGAAGTATTAGGTGTTGATAAAGATGGCGGAGAAATGACTTTACTTGACATTATCCCTGCCAAAGATAAAGATATTGTTGAACAAATTCAAACCAATGATCAGATTCAAAAATTACAGGAATATTTTACATTACTGACACCTCGTGAACAAGAAATACTCATTTATCGCTATGGGCTTAATCATCATCGCATATATACCCAAAAAGAAATCGCTCAGCAAATGAATATTTCTCGTTCTTATGTTTCACGTTTAGAAAAACGTGCTTTAATTAAGCTTCTCAAAGCATATATTCATTCTTCATAAATTAGAAGTCATCATTAAATAAGTCATCAAATGAAATAGGTTCAAAATGTTTATCTTGTTGTTGTGGTTCTAAAGGTTGACTCTTTTCAACCTTTTTTACATTTTGAGTTGTAGATAAATCTTGAGTTTCTGTAACATTCTGATATAAATCTGTAGATAATACCCCTTGATAATAAATATATGTAATATTTTCGTTCTTTAAAGATTGAATGATACTTGGTTTTTGTGAAATTTGAGATAATGAGTAATCCTTAATAGCAACCGTTTCTTTATGTTCTTGTGTTTCGATAATGAGTGTATCTTGAACATCTAAAACATAAGCTGATAAAGCATGAATTGGATTTGTCTTTGGTGATTTAAAAATTAATGTTCCTTTGGTTGAGCGATTGCAGCTTGGTATATCAGAAATTCGCATACGCTTAATTCCTGGCTGATCACTAATAAGAACATAAGAATAAGAATGCAGTGGATCAAATGTATTCATAGCAACTAATGAATCATTTTTTAAATTGATTCCTTTGATTCCACCCGCTTTTAATCCTAAAATAGAAATTTCCTGTTCACTATAAAGCGATACATATCCTAAAGATGATGTTAAAACAATAGCTTGATGATCATCTGTTAATGAAACTTGTAATAATTGATCATCTTGTTTTAAATTCATACATTTGATTGGTTTGCTGTATCTTGTGACTTCAAAATCTTGAAGAGAGACACGTTTCATTTGTCCTAAACGTGTTGCTAATAAAACATATAATGGTCTTTGGAATGATTTGACAAGAATAGATCCAATCATTTTTTCTTCTGGTGATACTTTTATCAGATAACTGATATGTTTTCCAAGTTCTTTCCATTTAAATTCTTCTAATTTATGCAATGGAATAAATAAATAGTTTCCTTTATCAGTAAAGACAAGCAATTTATCCAAAGTACTAGCAAAATGCAAATCTAATAAAACATCATCATCTTTCTTTCCAAACGCAATATTTTCACTTGCCTTATATGATCTTTGAGAGATTCTTTTCACGTATCCATCACGAGTAATAGATACATAGATGTCTTCCGGAAGAATCATAGCTTCTTCATCAATAACAATTTCTTGAACTTCATCTTTAATCTCTGTTAAACGTGGGCTAGGATATTGCTTTTTAATTTGTTTTAACTCATCTATAATGACTTTTCTTAATACTTTATCACTTGCTAGAATATTGTTTAATGTTTGAATTAAGACCTCTAAATCAGATTTTTCTTTTTCTAATGAAACAATATCCGTATTTGTTAAACGATATAACTGCAACATTACAATTGCTTCTGCCTGTTTTTCAGAAAACTGATACTGTAATTGAAGATTCTTTTTAGCATCCTGTTTATCATGTGAATGACGAATCGTATGAACAACTTCGTCCAAAATAGAAACAGCTTTAATCAAACCATCAACAATATGTTTACGATCTTCAGCTTTATGAAGATCAAACAAAGAACGCTTTGTAATAACTTCAATCTGATGTTCAATATAGCCATCCAAAATATCAACAATTCCCATGCAGACTGGTCGTTTATTTTTAATCGCAACCATATTATAATTATAATTCTTTTGTAAATCTGTATTCTTGTAAAAATAATTTAAAGTATTTTGAACATCTACATCTTTCTTTAAATCAATCACAATACTTAATCCATTACGATCAGATTCATCACGAACTTCAATAATACCATCAATATTTTTTTGAAAACGAATTTCATCTAATTTTCTAACAAGTTCAGCTTTATTCACTTCATAAGGAATCTGAGTAATCACAATTTTATTTATATTTTTTTCTTCAATTATTTGAGTCTGTGAACGGACAACAACTTTTCCTCTACCTGTTTCAAAAGCCTTTTTGATACCATTTAAACCTTCAACTATCGCTCCTGTTGGAAAATCAGGACCTTTCATAAATTTCATTAAATCATCTAATGAACAATGTGGATGTGAAATACGATAAATCGTTGCATCAATGACTTCTTCTAAATTATGTGGTGGAATATCAGTTGCGTAACCAGATGAAATTCCTGTTGCACCATTAACCAATAAATTAGGGAATTTAGCTGGTAAAACTGTTGGTTCATATTCAGTATCATCAAAGTTAAGTGCCATTTGCACTGTTTCCTTGTCAATGTCTTTTAATAACTCCAATGCAATGGGCGATAATCTCGCTTCAGTATAACGCATAGCGGCTGCAGGATCATTATCAATAGAACCATTATTTCCCTGCATATCAATCAAAGGCATACGCATTTTCCAATCCTGTGACAAACGTACCATAGCTTCATAAACAGAAGTATCTCCGTGAGGATGGTAATTACCAATAACGTTACCAACAGTTTTGGCAGATTTACGATATGGTTTTTGATGTGTATTTCCTTCTTTGTACATTGCATATAAAATTCTACGTTGTACAGGTTTCAACCCATCTCTTACATCTGGTAATGCACGATCTTGAATGATATATTTAGAATATTTTCCAAAGCGATCTCCCATAATGTCATCCAGCGACTGGGTTATGATTTTTTCTTTCATGTTAGACCTCCCTATTGATTAATGAAAAATGAATCTTCTAAAGAAAATTGAACATTGTCTTCAATCCATTCACGTCTAGGTTCAACTTTATCTCCCATTAAAACCGACACTCTACGTTCAACCAATGCAGCATCTTCAATAGAAACCTGAATCAAAGTTCTTGTTTCTGGATTCATAGTTGTTTCCCATAATTGATCAGCGTTCATTTCACCTAAACCTTTATAACGCTGAACATTATATCCACGCCCTATCTGTTTTTTTGCATTTTCTAATTCTTCATCATCCCATGCATAAACAACATCTTCATGTTTTCCATTTTTCTTAGATACCTTATACAAAGGTGGTAAAGCGATATAAACTTTTCCTGCTTGAATTAAACCTCGCATATAACGATAGAAGAAAGTTAATAATAAAACCTGGATATGCGCACCATCAGTATCAGCATCGGTCATGATAATGACTTTTGCATAATTAGAATCATCAGCGTTAAAATCAGCACCAACACCAGCACCAACAGTATTGATAATTGTACTAATTTCTTCATTTTTTAAAATATCAGCCATTGCTGCTTTTTCAGTATTAATAACCTTTCCACGTAATGGTAAAATAGCCTGATATTTTCGATCTCTTCCCTGCTTTGCACTTCCACCTGCAGAATCACCTTCGACTAAATATAATTCTTTTCTTTTTTTATCTTTTGACTGTGCCGGAGCAAGCTTTCCACTTAATATCTTTTCAACTTTATTTCCTTTACCTTTTCTTGCTTCTTCTCTCGCTTTTCTAGCTGCATTTCTTGCCTGTGAAGCTTTAATCATTTTTTTTACAAGTTCATTAGCGGTTTCTTTATTTTCCTCTAAAAAATAATTAACCTGTTCATAAACAACATTTTCAACTATATTTCTTGCCTCAGGAGTTCCTAATTTAGATTTGGTTTGTCCTTCAAATTGTAATAATGATTCAGGAATTTTAACCGATATAACAGCAGTCAGTCCTTCTCTTACATCACTACCCTCAAGGTTTTTATCTTTTGGTTTTAATAATCCATATTTTCTGGCATATTCATTGAAAACTTTCGTAAAACCAGAACGGAATCCTGTTTCATGTGTTCCACCATCACCAGTTCTTACTAAATTAACAAAAGAAATCAGATTTTCCTGATATCCATCTGTGATTTGAAAAGAAATCTCAACTTCAATAGGATGAGAAGCATCATCAAATGATACTGTAGAATGAAGTGTCTTTTTATCATAATTCAAATATTCAATAAAAGCTTCTAATCCATTTTCATATTGAAATGAATCATGTTTTCCAGTTCTTTCATCAATAACATTCATCTCAATTCCTTTTAATAAGAAGGCACTTTCTCTTAATCGTTCACAGATTGTTGAATAATTGAATTCAACTGTCGAAAAAATATTCTTGTTCGGTTTAAAATGAATGATTGTTCCAGTGCGAGACGTTTTACCAATGACCTTTAAAGGTGAAATGATTTTAGCCCCATCTTCAAAGCGTTGGTGATGAATTTTACCATCACGATAAACTGTGACTTCTAACCATTCACTCAAAGCATTCACAACAGATGATCCAACACCATGTAAACCACCAGATGTTTTATAACCACCATCTTCACTAAACTTACCACCAGCATGTAATATCGTTAAAATAACTTCTGTTGTAGGCTTACCAGAAGCATGCATACCTGTTGGCATTCCACGCCCTTCGTCCTCAACACGAATACTATTATCTTTTCCAATTGTGACAGTGATTTTTTTACCAAACCCAGCAAGTGCTTCATCAATAGAATTATCAACAATTTCCCATACAAGATGGTGTAAACCTCTTGAATCTGTTGAACCTATATACATACCTGGACGCTTTCTGACAGCTTCTAGTCCCTCAAGAATTTGAATGTTAGATTCATCATAGTGATTTGCTTTCATATCTGATTTCCTCCTTTTCCAACTTTATAATTATATCAAAAACTATTTGATATTGCTAGAGAATTCATATCATAGCAAATTTCTAGAATTTTCGCAAATCCTTTAAAAAAATTGATTTTTCTCCTTTTTTATGTATAATAAAGCTCGGGGAAGTGAAAAAATGGATATATTAATATATTTACTATTAATTTTAATGGGATATTTATACGGTTCAATACCATTTGCCTTAGTTATAGGAAAACTATTTTATCATACTGATGTAAGAAATAGTGGTTCTGGTAATTTAGGTGGAACCAATGCTGGAAGAGTTCTAGGAAAAAAAGCAGGACTATCAGTTATTATATTAGATGCTTCTAAGTGCTGTATTTCTATTCTTATTGCTGGAACAGTTGCCAAATATATGAAACTTGATATGAATATTATTTACCCATGTGCTTTAGCATGTGTGATAGGACACTGTTATCCTATCTTTGCTGGATTTAGAGGCGGAAAAGCTGTTTCAGTCGCTATTGGGTATGCATTAATGACAAATATTTATGCATTTTGTATTGCATTGGTTATTTTCTTGCTTACATTAAAGATTTCAAAATATGTTTCTTTAGCATCAATTCTTGGAGCAATATCAATTGCAGTTATATCTCCTTTTTTAGGTTACAGCACAATTGGTATTATCACGAATATATGTATAGTTGCTTTACTTGTCTATAAACATAGAAGTAATATTCAAAGATTAAGAAATGGTACTGAAAATAAAATTACATGGATGTAAAAACCTGAATGTTTTTTTAACACTCAGGTTTTTATTTTGCAAAACTTGCATGCATAACATGCGGTAAAAAATGATGATCGTTATAAGATAAAACTTGATAAATGCCATCATGTTCTTCAATACACGTTAAAGAGCATCCTTCAACAATCTGTTGATTGATTTTTACGAAATCTTTTTTGTCTAATTGTAAAATAACAGCCATAAAAATTACAAAACACATTCCATGAGTAACAATAAAGATTTGACTATCTGAGTCCATTTGTTTTAAATCATTCAAAAAACTTTTGACTCTTGTCATGACTTCATCATAACTTTCACCTTGTGGAATTCTCTCAAACAACTCTGGTTGATTCCATAACTGGTGATATAATTCGTGCTGATTTTTTAATAAATCAGCAATTTTTTGTCCTTCAAAAACTCCAAAATTCATTTCCATCAAACGATCATCAGTTATTACTTTTTCTTGACCAAATAATAAACAAGCTGTCTGATAGGCACGTGGTATGGGACTAGAGTAAACACAATCAAATTGCAAAGCATTATCTGTGAGATATGTTTTTAAGGCAAGAGCATTATCAATACCTTCTTGAGTCAATGGGGAATCTAAACGTCCCTGCAACCTTTTTTGTTCATTCCAAAGAGTTTTAGAATGACGTGTTATATATATCTTCATATACGAAAAAATAAGGGATATCCCTTATTTATATTGATCATTAATGCTTTTCATAATTCGTTTGATTTGTGTTTCATTAGGTTTACGTCCCATTTCCATAAACATAGCACGAATCATTTTTTCATTAATTGGTGGATTCTTCTTTAAATTTCTTTTGAAGAAATAACGAGCAGCAAAGAATCCTATAACAAGACCTATTAAAAGTCCTAAAATTCCATATAACATTTTTCAATCCTCCATTCAATTACCAAATTATTATAACATAGTCCTATGCTTTTTGCAAAATTATTTCGTAATCATATAAAAATTTTTAGAAAAAGACGATATCATATCATATATATGATGATTGCTACCCTCTTCTTCTATTTGTAAATCATATTCATTCATGATAATTGTCATCTTTTCTTGAGTTATAGGATTAAAAAGCTGATGAATTCCATGATAATAGGAATAATGTTCACGTGATTGAATTTTATGTAAAAGTTTTTCTTTTTCGTTGACCATATTAGAAAAAATCAATTCTATCTGTTTAGTCTTATACATATTATCTTGTTCCTGATAAACTTGTTTCAAAAAATCAGGATACATATTTACAAATTCCACAAAACGTTCCTTAACGCAGACAATTTTATATTTCATATTCATCACCATGTTTATTATAATCCTTTACCAATAAAAAATATGTCAAAAAAAGAACCTATTACAGGTTCTTAAAGTGATAAGTATGTTTCAACAATGTTTTCAACAGTAAAACCATATTTTTGGATAACGATATTGGCTGGAGCACTTGCACCAAATTGATTAACAGAAATAACTTTTCCGTCTAATCCTACATATTTATGCCAACCAAAATCACAAGCCATTTCAACAGCAAGACGTTTTCTGATATGTTTTGGTAAAACCTTTTCTTTATATGAATCATCCTGCTGATCAAATAATTCCATTGAAGGCATTGATACAACTCGAACATCTTTTCCTTGCTCTAATAACGCCTTTTGTGCCTGCATAGCTAATTCTACTTCGCTACCAGTTGCAATGATAATACCATCTAAATTGTCTTTTTCTTGAGAAACAACATATGCCCCATGACAAACATCTTCATAAGTTGCATGAGTGAAATTTGTTACATTTTGTCTTGTTAAGATAAGCGCAGTTGGACAATCATTTGTTTCAACCGCTTTTTTCCAAGCACCACACATTTCATAAGCATCAGCTGCTCTTATCACTTGAATATTTGGCATCGAACGTAACATTGCCAATTGTTCAACTGGTTGATGTGTTGGACCATCTTCCCCTACAGCAATTGAATCATGTGATAGTGGTAAAATAATAGGTAATTTCATTAAGCATGCCATTCTTAATGCAGCTTTGAAATAATCACTAAACACCATAAATCCACCAGCAGCAACCTTGATACCTTTGTGTAAAGTCATCCCATTCATTATTGCAACCATTGCAAATTCACGGATTCCAAAGAATAAATTACGTCCTCCATAATTCTCACAACTAAAACGTTCTGCATTTTTGATAATTGTTTTTGTAGAAGATGCTAAATCTGCAGTTCCAGATAGGAATGTTGGGTTTTGTGCTGCAATAGCATTGATTAATTTTTCACTTGTTACACGTGTTGCTTCACTTATACCATCTTGATATTCTTTTATAAAAGCAGTTTCATCAAAAGAATATTCATCATTTATATTTTGGAATAATTCCTGGTATAACTCAGGATATTCTGTTTTATATGTATCCATCATTTTGTTCCATTTATTATAAGCACGTTTACCACGATTAAATACATTTTTCTTAAAATCATCATAAACTTCTTCAGGAACAAAGAAATTATCATATTCAAATCCATATTGTCTTTTTGCATATTGTCCATCTTCTTCTCCAAGAGGAGCACCATGAACTATACTTGTTCCCTGATTTCGAGAACCAAATCCAATAATAGTATTCACGATAATTAAAGTCGGTTTATAAACTTCTTTTTTAGCTTTTTTAATGGCTTTTGCAATAGCTTCATAATCATTCCCATCTTGAACACAAATGACTTGCCAATTCATAGACTCATAACGTTTCTTTACATCTTCACTGAATGAATAATTTAAAGGACCGTCAAGAGTCACATTATTCGCATCATAAAGCACAATAAGCTTTCCTAATGAAAGATGCCCAGCCAATGATGAAGCCTCATAAGTGACACCTTCTTGCATATCTCCATCACCACATAATACATATGTATAGTGGTCAATCACTGGATAATCTTTTTTATTGTATCTTGTTGCTAAAAAAGCTTCAGCCATAGCCATTCCAACAGCCATTGGGATACCTTGACCTAAAGGTCCACTAGAAGCATCAACACCATCTGTCAGTTCTACTTCAGGATGTCCTGGTGTGCAGCTTCCCCATTGTCTGAATTGTTTCAAATCATCCATTGAAACTTGGAAACCAGATAAATGTAATAGGCTATATAACAGTGAAGACGCATGTCCACTTGCTAAAACAAAACGATCACGATTAATCCACTGAGAATGTGCTGGAAAAACTTTATACTCTTTTGTAAATAAGGAATATAAAGCTGGAGCAGATCCTAATACCATTCCAGGATGTCCTGAGTTAGCTTTATTAATCATATCTATCCCAAGTGATCTAATCGTTGCAATTGATAGTTCAGATTGATTCATTATCTCATTATTCCTCCTTCTAACACACTAACATTATACACAAAAACACATGAATATCAAACAAGATTTGACATAATCTAAGATTTCCTTAGTTTTTTCGTTTAGAAGGTGTTATATCATTCCCTTTAGGATCGACAACTTTGACATGCTGAAGCTGTTGTTTAAACCCTTTACGAAATAAACGAAGATATTCTTTACGTAATTCCTGTTGTCTTTTCTTTTCTTCCTCATTTAAACCTTCAGTTTTACTTTTTCTTGCAAGAGCATTAATCTCATTAATCATCTCATCACTTATTTTCTCCATGTTTTCCTCCTCAAAAAGAAAAACCTAAGAGTTTTTTAGATTAATCCCTGGTATATGCAGGTGGGTATCTTGTGTCCAATTTTAGGATCCCTATTCAAGATAGGTTTTCAACACCATCAGACAACAGTCAGATTCCCTTATCTATCGTGTAGGAAATACATATATCTCTTAGGTCACTCACATTATAACATAAAAATAAATTGTGTAAATAGTGAAATCTTTCATTCTATAAAATGTCTTTATTTTTGTGATTGATTTTGCGGTAAAACAGTAAATGAACTGATATATTGTATATCAAATAAATCTTTTAATTGATTTAAATCATCTAATGTTAAATCATTTAAACAATCTATTAATTCAAAAATCATAACACCTTCAAAATAATATCGACTAAACATATTCGCAATAGCTTCAGGACTATTGAAAACAGATATCAAAATCCCCATTGTTTTTTTCTTTAGACGTTCAAAATCATCCTTAGAAATGGAATAATCATGAATATGTCTAACAAAATCATAAATCTTGTCTTTCAATTTATCAGGATATAGAGTATCTCCTCCTATTTGTAAGAAACAATAATCTCTTTCTTGTGTAAATTGAGCACTAAAACTATCATTAATCAATTCATCTGTTAGCCACTTCTCATATAATGAAGAACTCTTTGCAAAGAAAATATCTAATAATAAGTTCATACCTAATTCTCTTTTTAAACGTTCTTGTGGCGCTTGTAAAATATCATTTATTTTTAATGATACAATGATTTTAGGCATAGTTACATCCATATATAAAGTTGCATCATTTTGTGCTACCTCTAATGGTTCATTAACAACTTCTCTTTGAATAGGATTTTCTTTTTCAAAATGCTTATTTTCCTGGTTTCCTCTAATAAGTTGCATAGTTTGTTGAGGATCAATATTTCCTACCACAAATAACATCATGTTACTAGGATGATAGAAAGTATGATAACATTTTTCTAATGTATCTTTATCAATAGAAGCAACTGTTTCAACAGTTCCAGCAATATCAATTTTCACAGGATGATGCTGATATAAGTTTTGAATACTTCCAAAATAGCATCGCCAGTCTGGATCATCATCATACATTCTGATTTCCTGATTGATGATTCCTTTTTCTTTTTCAACATTTTCATCTGTTAAATAAATATCTTGTACAAAATCAAGTAATAACTCAATACATTCTTTTTCATGACTTGTTGTACTAAATAAATATGCAGTTCTTGAAGAAGAAGTAAAAGCATTTGTATTCGCACCTAATCTTGCAAAGGCATCACTTGCATCACCATTTTCCATTTCAAACATTTTATGTTCTAAGAAATGAGCAATTCCATCAGGAACTTTTATCATTTCAGATTCATGTAGAGGAACAAAAGTCGTATCTATAGAACCAAAACGTGTAGAAAATAGACCATATGTTTTGGAAAAACCAACTTTAGGTAAAAGATAAACTTTTAATCCATTTTTCATTTCTTCATAATATAACGTTTCCTTTAATGTTGGATATTTAAATATTTTCATGGAACTCCTTTCCTGTAAGGAAGTAAATTGTATCCAGTTTTACTTTTTTAGCAACGTCAACAATTTCTTCTAAAGTTACATTCATTAGTTTTTCAATATATTCTTCACTCGTTTCATGAACATGAGTGATGTCACGGTTATAAGCCAAGGCAATCATACTGCTTGCTTCATCATTTGTCTTTTTTAAGGCATTTGTAAGCATCATTTTCGCGATTTTCATTTCTTCTTCACGAACATTTCCATTTTGTAAATCACTAAGCTGTTGATGAATCAAATCAAGAGTCTTTTGATAATCTTTCTGTTCAATTCCAGCATTGACAATCATCATGCCATTAAAAGCATCATAACTAGAAGAAATATAATAACATAAACTATGTTTCTCTCTTACAACCTGAAATAAACGTGATTGTGAAAATCCACCAA
This sequence comes from Massilimicrobiota sp. SW1139, assembly GCF_012027715.1. Classification (NCBI taxonomy): domain Bacteria; kingdom Bacillati; phylum Bacillota; class Erysipelotrichia; order Erysipelotrichales; family Erysipelotrichaceae; genus Massiliimicrobium; species Massilimicrobiota sp. SW1139. Next base: position 167,169 of record NZ_SJOR01000001.1, read on the forward strand.
ATATGGCATTAAAAACAGTAAATGCATAATGCTGTGGTGATGTAAAATCACATTGAATCTGGTATCCTAAATTCAACTTAGATTGCGTAATATCCTGTTTTTCAATGACTTCTAAAAGTTCATGACGAGGACTTTGAAAAATATATGCTGAAGGATAATCATAGTATTGTTCTGGAAATTGCAAAAGACGTTGAAAAATATCTACAATATTTTCTGGAATATCACCAACAACATAAATATGCTTTTCATCTTCAACAATACATTTTTTCATATACTGATAAAGCTGTTGAGGTGTAATCTTTTGAATTTCATTTTCATAACCAGTACTTGGAATACCCAACACTTGATCTCTACCCATATATTCAAACAATTTATCTAAAGAATATGAAAACTTATCATCTTTATTAGCTTGTAGTTTTTCTTTTAATTCTTTCTTTTTGAGTTGCACGATTGTTTCATCAAAACCATTATCAACTATCAATGGACGATAAAATAAATCACTTAATAATTGTAATTGCTTTTCTAATAAATTTTCTTTTGTAGACAAATAAGCATCATTCACAAAGCTTGTTGTCACATTGATCACGTGTGACTTTCCTTTTGTTGTAATATGTGTAGACAAGCTTGCTCCATAGTTTTCATCAAGATAACGTGCCAAAGATTTAGTAGATGGATAATCTTGTGTTGCTGCCATCATGACAAATGTTAATAATGTTCTCATTGTTGTCGTTTCTTTCAATAACGGACTTTGTAATCTTAATGAAATTGTCATTGTTTTAAATTTTTGAGTTGGAATAAGATGTAAAGTATATCCCGACATTTGATAGACGTTTTCCATAAATAACCTCCAATTCGTATACACATATATTATACTCAATTTTCAACAAATTAAAATAAAAAAGACCAAGAGATTCTCTTGATCTTAACGTTTACCTTTATCAAACGGTTCTCCTTCTGCACGTGGTGCAGCAGAATTTTTAGATGTAAAAGCTAATACAATAAGTGTTGCCACATATGGTGTGATTTTATAAAAGTAATTTGGAATAGCTAATGAAGCTAGGAATGGTAAACCGGCAGAAGCAATAGTTTTCATAAATCCAAAGAAGAAAGCTGCTCCAGCAATATGCCAAGGTTTCCATTGTCCAAAAATCAATACAGCTAATGCTAAGAACCCATAACCAGCAACGTCTGCATTAAAGTTTGTACTTGTAGGAACAATAAATATTAATCCTCCAATACCAGCTAAGAATCCTGAAATAAGCGTTCCAGCATAACGAATTTTATAAACATTAATACCAGCACTGTCAGCTGCTTGTGGCAATTCACCACAAGAACGTAATCTAAGTCCAAAACGTGTTTTATATAAAATCAGCCATGACAAAATCAAAATAAGAATTCCTAAAAAGTTTGTAATATATGTATTTTGGAAAAGGAACTCTCCAATAAATGGAATATCTCCTAGAACTGGAACTTTTGTAATTCTAAATGTATTAGAAAATTCAACCTGTTGTGTTTGTTGAACTAATCTAGCAACAAATATACAAAATGCAGGTGCAAACATATTCAATGCAGTCCCACTAATTGTTTGATCGGCTTTCATATTAATAGAGGCAATCGCATGGAATAAAGCAAATAATGTTCCAGATAAACCAGCAATAAGTAAAGCAACTAATAAACAAATTTGTGGGTCCATTGCTTCTTGAAAAAAGTGAATGAAAAAGATTCCTGCAAATGCTCCAATAATCATCATACCCTCTAACGCAATATTAATAATACCACTACGTTCAGAGAATAAACCACCCAATGCAACAATTAAAAGTGGAATAAAGAAGAACATTGTCTGTTGAAATAAGAATAAAATATCACTCATATTATTGTCCCTCCTTTACTTTAGGTTTCTTCTTAAAATGGAAACCATTTGCTATAATACCTTTAACCATAAGTGCAAAAGCTGAGAAATAAATAATAATTGCTATAATAATATCAACAATTTGTGGAATAAATCCATAGATTTGCATTAATGAACCACCAATTGTTAAATGAGCAATAAATAATCCAGCTGCTAAAATACCAAAAGGACTAGAAAGACCTAATAAAGCAACAGCTATACCATTAAATCCTTCAGGTGCTAAAGTATCTACAACTGCCAAACATTTTCCAGTTCCACCTAAATAAACCAAAGCACCACCAATACCAGCTAATGCTCCTGCGATCATCATAGAGCAAACAATTTTTTGTTTAGCATTAATACCAGCATACTTACTCGCATCACGATTAAAACCACAAGCCTTTAATTCATAACCAAGTACAGATTTGTTGAGAATGATATGAATAACAACAACGAGAATAATCGCAATAACAATACCTCCATTCACATTTGGAATAAGATGTTCAATTCCAAATTGTGGAATAACAGCACTTGAGGCTACTGGTAATGTTTCATTTTTATTAATATTAAATACTGTTAATGGAACGATATAATTAACTGTATACATTCCAATATAATTCATAATAATTGAAGCAATAACTTCATTAACATTTAAATAGGCTTTCATAATTCCTGGAACACATCCCCATAATGCTCCAGCTAATGCTGCAAAAAGAATAGCAACCAGCCAGTGAATAGCACCAGGAAGAAAAGTCCATTCGACACCAATATAAATAGCTACAAATGCCCCAACAACAAACTGTCCAGGAGTTCCAATGTTAAAAAGTCCTGTTTTAAAAGCAAATCCCACTGATAAACCAGTTAAAATAATAGGCGTTGCATTATTCAAAACTTGTCCAATTCCTCTTGTTCCATTACTAAAGCCACCTTGAATGAGAGTTAAAAACCCATTCAATGCGTTTGATGGATTCGCAATAATAATAACAATTAATCCTATAATTAACCCCGCAATAATCGCAGTGACAGAAGATGCAAAATTAAGTGATGCTTCAGATTTAAACAGCTTTTTCATTTGTATCACCTCTCTTACTTCCTGCCATATAAAGTCCTAATTCTTGTACAGTGATTTCTTTAGGATTAAGTTCCCCAACAATTTCACCTTCATAGATAACTAAAATTCTATCAGACAAATTCATAACTTCATCAAGCTCTAAAGAAATCAATAAAACAGCTTTTCCTTCATCTCTTTCACGAATGATTTGTTTATGAATATATTCAATAGCTCCTACATCCAATCCTCTTGTTGGTTGTACAGCAATTAAACAATCAGGATCTTTATCAATTTCTCTAGCAATAATTGCTTTTTGCTGATTGCCACCAGACATGCTTCTAGCAATTGTTTTTGAACCTTGACCACTTCTTATATCGTATTGCTCAATCAATTTTTCAGAATATTTTTCAATTTCTTCAAATTTCAAAAAGCCATGCTGTGAAAATTGAGGTTCAAAATATCTTTGTAAAACCAAATTATAAGAAAGTGGATAATCCAAAACAAGTCCATGTTTATGACGATCTTCAGGGATATGTGAAATACCACTCACATTTCTTTGACGTATGGAAGCGTGTGTAATATCTTTTCCATTTAACGATATTGTCCCATCTAAAACAGGCATCAATCCTGTAATAGCTTGTACAAGTTCTGTTTGACCGTTACCGTCTATACCTGCGATACAAACAATCTCTCCTTTTCTTACAGAAAAGCTAACATTATTTACAGGATTTTTATGTCCTTTTTTACCTACTGAAAGATTTTTTACAACCAAAATATCATCTGTTGGATGTGACTCAGTTTTTTCAGTTGTTAAATTGATTTTTCGACCAACCATCATTTCAGACATTTCTTCTTTAGTTGTTGCGGCAACATCAATTGTTCCAATATATTTACCTTTTCTAAGTACAGTACAACGATCTGCCACTTCTTTAATTTCATTTAACTTATGTGTAATGAATAAGATAGATTTACCTTCTTTTGCTAAATCTCTCATGATTTGCATAAGTTCTTCAATTTCTTGTGGTGTTAAAACAGCGGTTGGTTCATCAAAAATCAAAACCTCATTATCACGATATAACATCTTAATAATTTCAACACGTTGTTGCATTCCCACAGTAATATCACTAATCAAGGCATCACAATCAACTTTTAAATTATAACGTTGAGAAATTTCTTCTACTTTTTTTCGAGCATTTTTCATATAAAGGAAACCATGTTTTGTATCTTCGGCACCTAAAACGATATTCTCTAAAACAGTAAAATTATGAACTAATTTAAAATGTTGGTGAACCATTCCAATTCCCAAGCTGTTTGCATCATTAGGATTATTAATTTGAACAACATGACCATTCTTTAAAATCTCTCCCTTTTCAGGTTGATATAGCCCAAACAAGACACTCATCAAAGTTGATTTTCCTGCACCATTTTCCCCCAGCAGTGCATGAATCTCACCTTTTCTTAATTCAATAGTCACGTCATCGTTTGCAATGATTCCCGGAAAAACTTTCGTAATATGTCGCATCTCGATAACGTTTTCCATTTTCTTCCTCCTTTTTTAATTTATCTTCATTATTTATTATAACTTAATTTTCAAGAAAATCACAACAATAAAATTCATTTAACAAAATAAGGCTTGAAAATTATGAATTTCAAGCCTTAACCATTTCAATTAATTTTCTATTGTTAATTCTACATTTGAACAATTTAAATCTTTTGGAGATTCAGCATCTTTGTTATTTTTAATTGTTACAGAACCATCAACAATTTTATCATAAATTGCATTATAATCAGCTTCAGTAAATTTTTCAAATTTTGAAGTTTCTAATGGTAAACCAACATCTCCATCTTTAGCACCTAAAACAATATTTTGTCCACCTCTAAATTGGATACTTGTATCATCAGTTTTATCGAAATCTCCACTATAAATAGATTCTAGTGCTTTTTGAACAGCATCACCTAATTTTTTATATGCAGAAGTGACAACTGTATCAGATTCAGAAGATTGATCAACGTCAACACCAATAACTTTTCCTACAGGATTACTTGCTTCAGCAGCAGCCATAACAGAGTTTCCTACAGAACCACCGCATCCAAACACAATAGTGACTCCATCTTTATACCATGAAGAAGCTTTTGTTTGAATTTCAGGAGTTGCACTAAATCCACCTGTATAATGATATTTCATTTTGACTGTAATACCTAATTCTTTAGCAGCATCATTAGCACCTTGAACATAACCATATCCAAAGTTCATAACAGCAGGTACTGCTTGTCCACCCATGAATCCTAAGCTTGTATTACCATCTTTAACAGCAGCATATCCAGCTAAATAACCAGATTGTTCTTCTTGGAAAGTAATACCGATTGTGTTCTTTTCAGTTTTATAGTCTTCATAACTTGCATCATGTGGGTTTCCATCAATTAAAATAAATTTAACATCAGGGTATTCAGTTTGTTTGATATAGATTGATTCTTCAAATAAATATCCAGGACACACAACAACTTTTGCTCCTGATTTTACAGCCTGATCAATAGAATTGTTGTATTCATCTGTTGTTGCATCAACAGGTTTGATGTATGTACATTCAATTCCATTTTTCTCTGCATATGCTTTAACACCTTCATATGTACCTTGGTTGAATGACTTATCATCAATAGTACCTTTGTCAGTTAACATAACAATTTCAGGCTTTGAACTAGATGCAGAATCACCTCCATCACCACCACATCCTACTAGCACCATAGATAATGCCAATAAAGACGCAAACATTTTTTTCATATCTTGTTTTCCTCCTTTAACATTCTAAACATATTTTAACATTATTTTCACAAAATAAAAAGAGAAAACGACAAATATCTTTATATTCGTCATTCTCCCTTTTTTAGAATATCTTATTTTTATTGATATATTCAATGTTTTTTATAAATCTTCTTCATGATATTGTCGAATATAAACTTCACGAGGTTTACTACCAAGCTGTGGTCCAATAACCCCTTCTTCTTCCAAACGGTCAATAATACGAGCTGCTTTATTATAACCTATTCTAAATTTACGTTGTAATAAAGATGTACTGGCCTTTTGAGCCTGAATAACAAATTCTCTACATTTTTCGTATTCTTCGTCTTCTTCATCAAAGTCATCACTTCCCTGTGTTGAGGAAATAGACTTGACATTGACATATTTGTCTTCATAAACCGCTTCTTGTTGAGAAGAGACATAATGAACAATGGCTGACACTTCTTCATCACTTACAAAACATCCTTGAACACGCATTGGCGAAGATGATCCCATTGGTGAAAAAAGCATATCCCCTTTTCCTAATAGTTTTTCTGCTCCAGATGTATCCAAAATTGTACGTGAATCAATGCTTGATGACACTGCAAAAGCTATACGTGATGGTATATTGGCCTTAATGACACCTGTAATAATATCTGTAGAAGGTCTTTGAGTCGCAACTATCAAATGAATACCAGCTGCTCTAGCCATTTGTGATATACGCATAATACAATCTTCAACATCTTTACTGGCAACCATCATTAAATCAGCAACTTCATCTAAGATAATAACATGATAAGGTAAAATTTCTTTTGGTTCATCAGTATGATCTTCATTATATGTTTTCGCAAATTCATTATATCCTTGGATATTTCTTGCATTTACACTTGCAAACAAATCATAACGTCTTTCCATTTCAGCAACGACTTCTCGTAAAACTGCAGCTGCTTTTTTAGGATCAGTAACAACAGGTGCCAACAAATGAGGAATTCCATTATAAATAGATAATTCAACTTTTTTAGGATCGACTAAAATCAATTTCACTTCATCTGGTTTAGCTCGCATCAAAATAGATGAAATAATTGTATTGACACAAACAGATTTCCCTGAACCTGTTGCCCCTGCAATTAATAAATGAGGCATTTTATCCAATTGTGCAAAAACAGGTTTCCCAGACACATCTTTTCCTAATGCTACAACAAGTGGATTATGCTGATATTTTGAAGTTGATAATAAACTTTTTAAAACATCTTTAAAACCAACCATTGCTGCGCTTTGATTAGGGACTTCAATTCCAACATAAGGTTTCCCTGGTATAGGAGCTTCAATTCTAATATCTGCCGTTGCTAATGCAAGCTTGATATCATCCTGTAACTGTAAGATTTTATTAACACGTGTACCAATTTCCAATTTCAATTCATACTTTGTAATTGTTGGTCCTATAAAAGCATTTTCTATTGTTGCATTGACCCCAAATTGTTTAAGAACATTGGTTAATCTTGCAGCGTTCTTGTTTGCTGCACTCTTTTCTTTAGAAACATTATGCGTTGATCTTGTTGACAACAATGATAGTGGCGGTAACTGATAGTGTGATAAATCTGTTTTCTTAGGTGGCTCTATGTAAGATTCTTGAGGACTTTCTTTCTCTTCTTTTATTTTTAAAGGTTTTTTTTCTTTAATATCTAATTTCAAATTATCTTGATCAAATTCAAAAGCACTTGTAATTTCTGGATCGATCTTTTCTTCAACATCATCAAAAGCAGAATCAGGAAAAAGAGGAATTTCTTTATCTTTTGACAAGAAATCAAAGAAATGAGATTTCTTTTTTAAAACAATTGTTTGTATTGGTGCTTCTTCTTGTTTAGATACTTTTGGCTTTTTCTTCTTTGTTTTTTGATGTTGAAAATAAAGTTTACTAAAAATCAACACCAAACCAATAATCAAAATAATAATTGATAAAATCAATGTACCTAAACTTTCAAACAGCGAACTAAAAACACCATATAAACAAATGCCAATAAATCCACCTTTATTCATCTGTTGACTCTGAAGATATGTAGAAATAACCCCCATTCCACTTGACTGTGGCTGACTAGGAATAGAAGCAATAGTCAACATACTGATAAAAATCGCATAAATACCAATCGCTTCTGGTCCATTCAAACGTGGAATTTGAGCCTTACATAATATATATATACAGACGACAAGAAGTGCTAAATAAACAACACCGTATAAATTTCCGGTTAAAAAAGCAACACAATTATGAATTCCCTGTCCAATAAATCCCAATCGTAAAGCTGATACAATAATAGCAAAGATCACAAATAAAATAATAATTCTCAAACGTAACTTTTCTTCCAGAATCTGATTCTTAGATTTTTTTGAACGCTTTGTTTTCGCCATTATGCTCACCTTCTTTCATTTTTCCATTATAACAAAATCTCACATTAATGAAAAGAAAAAGCAAGATTTCTCTTGCCTATATCTCGACAACAACACCAATAAAAACAGGTTTCTTGCCAGTTTCCTTTATAATATATTTCATTGACTGTTCTTTCATCATACTTCTTATTTCAGCAATTTCCATATCAGGATTATCTTTTAACTGACCAACAACTTTTTCACAAATTTCAATAACATGCTTAATAACATATTCAGAATCTTTTAAATAAACAAATCCTCGACTTTGACAATCCGTTTGAGCAACAATTTCTTTTGTCTCTCGTGAAATTGTTAGTCCAACAATGACCACCCCATCATTTGCTAATTGAATACGATCATCAATGACCTTTTCACCAACATCACCAATACCGATACCATCAATCATGACATCATCAATCTCATACACATCACGACTCTGTAATAATTCTCCCTTTTCAAATGTTACACGTTCCCCATTATCCATAATAATGATATGATCATCAGGGATTCCCATATCTTTGGCAATTTGTTGATTAAAGATAAAATGCTGATATTCACCTTTCATTGGAATATAGTATTTTGGTTTAAATATTTGAATAATAACTTTAAGATCTTCTTTTGATGCATGCATAGAAAATAAATCTTTATTTTTTAACAGATGAACATGTGCATCTGTTTTATATAATCCATTATGTGCTTTATTAGCAATCTTTTCAGTACCTGGCAAGACTGGTGAAGCAACAATAAATGTATCACCTTTTCTTAATTTCAATAAGTCATCTCCACCATCAATAACATCACAAATATCATGGTAGATACGACGTGGACTACCACTTAACAAGATAACATAGTTACTGTCATATTGTGGCTGACCAATTTTTTCTTTATCACCTAATAATGAATCAGGTACATTTAAAACAGGCTTTTTAGACCTTTGGGCAATTCTCAATAAACTATTTGTATTATCATATTTATCACGTCCATAAAAAACGATTTGACGTTTGTATTTTTTTGTAAGTTCAATAATTTCCTGAGTTCTAAAGACATTTTGCGCATAACTAGAAATAATGATTCTTTCATAGCTATCTTCAAATATATGATCAATCTTATTTGTCAGTTTATGATTTGGAGAAGTATATCCATCATGTTTAGCACCTGATGATTCAACTAATAATGCCAAAACACCTTTCTTACCAATTTCCATCATTTTTTGAATATCACATTGAAATTCCTTTGGAGCACCAAAATCAATAATAAATTCACCACTATAAACAAGATAACCATAACTTGTCCAAAGTGCTACTCCAACACTTCCAGGAATAGAATGTGTCACTGGGAAAAATTCAACAGGAACACCTTCGATATCAATAGAAGCATTGCGATGAACAGCATGTAAATCCAAATCAATTTTTACATGATTATGACGTTGAAAACGTTCTATCATTTGTTTAATTAAAAGTGCTGTTAATTGTGGTGCATAAACAGGAGCATGAATGCTTTGAAGTAAATAAGGCAGTGCTGCCATAGCGTCATCATGACCATGTGTTATGATAATTGCCGCAACCTGATCAGCTCTTTCTTCTAAATATGTAAAACTAGGAATGATGATATCAACACCTAGTTTATCTGAATCAGGAAATCGAAATCCTGAATCTATTATAAAAATTTTATCATTAATTTCAAAACAATACATACTTTTACCCATTTCAGCTTGTCCACCCATAGGTATAAACTTTATGACATCATTTTTCATTTTTTCACCCTTTCTTTTCATGATTACTCTTTAATATCATTATACATTTGTTTTCTCTTTGTGTATAGATGTTTTCAAAAGTATGAATATCATATCATATTATATTCATGGCTTCAAATTATTTTTCTGATAATTTTCTATAAGCGCCTCTAACTCTTGTTGCAATTGTGGTGTAATACTTGTCAAAGGACTTCTTAATATATTTTGAATATAACCCATTTCACTTAAAATATACTTTATTGGAGCGGGATTTGGTTCTTTGAAAAGAAATTGACTTAAAATCTTCAAATGTGCATCATCATATTGTTTTCTTTTTTGCATAATTCTTTCAATTAACGGATAATCAATATGACTTGCCACTGAAATAAGACCATCTATATGACATTGTAAACCTTCCAATAAAAGATGATCATCACCTAAATAAACTTTAAAATGTGGCAATGCTTTTTTTATTATTTTGATATCATCTAATGGTCCACATTGTTTCATTCCAATAATATTTTGATGCTTTGTTGCTAATCGAATGACAGTGGAAGGCGTAATACCAACTCCACAACGACTAGGAATATTATAAATCATTATTTTCTTATCTGTTGAAGCTCCAATCATATCAAAGTGCCTATAAATTCCTTCCTGATTCGGTTTTATATAATAGGGAACGATAACTAAAAAAGCATATATAGCCTGATTATCTTTATACATTTGAATATGTCTAATAACTTCAGCTGTACAATTTGAACAGATTCCTATAATAACACGAATATGTGGATATTTATCTAATATTCTTTCTACTAATACTCTCCTTTCTTCAAGCTTTAGTGTAGATGTTTCACCTGTTGTCCCACACAAAACAAAAGATTTGTTACCTTCATGTATCAATTTATCTAACAAACGAAATAATCCCGGATAATCAATAGACTGATCTTGATTGAATGGTGTTATTAAAGCTGTAAAGATCTCTTTCATTTAAATCTTCCTATACCCTAATAAAAAAGGTTGATGTTGCTGATGTTTCAATGCGAAATGTAATGTATCTAATACTTTATCTTTAGCCGCAATCATGCTTTGTGGCTTTCTTTGATAATCGTCTTGAAACATAGGAACAAAATAAAAATTTTTCTTATTAAAAAGCGAAAGAAGATGAACACCACTGATAGATAGAATATCATTTGAATAAACCCCTAATACAATCGGAATTTGATTACGTAAACATGATTTAACCAACATTGTTACACAATTATCATTAATACCTAAATCTATTTTATTTAAAGTCGTAGCATCACAAGGATAGACAAGTACAGCATCCAATTGTGGTTTTGGTCCATAGACTTCAGCCTCTTGAATCGTTGTATGAATATCTTTATGAGTGATTTCTTTAATCTTTTCTTCTAGCTCTTCATGTGTATAAAAACGAGTATCCAGTTGGTGCACATGTGGCGTTATAAAAACTTCTACATCATAATGTTGACAAACTTGTTTTAAAACTTCCAGCATATCATTCATACTACAAAATGAACCTGTTACAGCAAAACCAATTTTATACATTTTTCATCTTCTCCTTCATAAAATCTGTCATCATCCTACCAGCATACCCATATGCATATTTACTAGGAATAGATGGCAAGATAATACTATTGAAACCTTTTGATAATGCATAGTGATGATCTACACCATATGGATAGGAAGCAATATCAAGAATCATCATAGATGTTGGAGCCTGATCAAGCTTAGATGATGTCACAACCTGCGATGGAATTGTATTAATCAAAACATCACAATCACTTAAATCCATATGATCCAAATGATATGGTTTAGCTCCTGCTTTTTCAATGTCTTCAAAAAGCTGACGATTTCTTATTCCTACATGAACATAGGCTCGTAAAGCTATGAAATTACGAACAATGACCTGCCCGCAATGCCCATACCCCAGCACATGAATTTGACTGTGATATATAGGAAAACGACGATGTGAAATCAAATAGGAAATGACACCTTCAGCCGTCAAAATACTATTTTTATCAACAAAATCTTCCTCATCTAAAAAAGCATAATATTGAAAACCGTATTGTTTAGATAATGCATCTAGATAATCATTATGAATCATTGTTATGATTATTGTCTGTGGATGCAGCTGTTTCCATGTTTTTTCATCAACAATAATTGTATCACGATGTAATAAAAGTCGATTTTTTCGATCAATTCCTTTTAAACCCAAATAAATCATTTGACAATAACGCAAATCTTTCCATTCATCAGTTACATAATATCCATTTTTCACCAATTCTTCCATGACTTCCTGTCCACGTAAATCATCATGATTAACAAAAATCAGCATTCCTAGTCACCTCATTTTAAAATATGAATTATTTTCCAATTGGTGACATTTTCCCATCAATAAAATATGAATAAATTGATGCAAGTGCGGTAAAATAAAATCAATATGATCTTTTCATGTATCTTTATTCTTTTCTATGTTTAGAATTTTCCTTTTTATTTTTTTAAAAAAGTATATAATTTTAAAGAGGTGTCTATATGTCCTATATTTTAATCTTTCTTTCAACATTATTTATTGCTACACGTAAAGATGTGATGTATGAGAATATTACAGGCGTGTCTACATTACCAGAATATCATCTTCTCGTTGTTGTTTATACAATTGTCTGTGCATTTTATTTTGCATATCAAACTTATCGTCATTTTCAATATTTAAATTATTATCCAAAATATATTCCCTATCTTATTGTTTTAACAACTTTCATAATGTGTATTGGTGCCATATGTCCGTATTCAAATGATCAATCATGGCTATCACAACTCCATGTCTATGCTTCGATGATTTCATCACTACTTTTTATTGTGATATTACAAATCTATACACATTATCTTTCTATTCAATATCCATCCATTTACATTCAAACTCACTGGATCTTTCATTGTGGTTTACAAGTGCTGATTATTTTATTTATAGTCAGTGGTCATGTAAGTGGAATCCTAGAAATTCTTTATGTCTTTTTTATTTGTCTATACCTTTTCTTAATTGATCAATATAGAATCAAAGGTGAATCACTGCAATGATTCACCTTTAAAAGTAATAATATTTTTATCCATAACCAACGCTATGTAATTCCCATATGCCTTGATTATTTTTAATACAAACATATTGATATCCGGATGCATGATAGTTTCCTATAAATCCAGATGGTATGTTAAAGAATCCTGTATGGAATTCTAGATAAACAACTATAGCGTCCTGATATCCATAATCATTAATAAGTCTATATTCCGTCTCTTGACTTTCTTTACCATCATAATGAACTCGAGTCACTGTAATCCCGTCTTGACTTATAAACTCAACAGCTTCATTCATAATCAATTGAATCTCGTCATTTTTATGCCTTGTATTATTGAATATATCTCTTTTGATTTCTATAGGCTGATGAATGAATATTGTGATAAGAGAGATTATAACGACTACTGATAATATTATACCTTTTGTTTTCTCCTTCATCTTTTTCCTCCTTATTTACATTCAATATTACAAAAACAATGTGAAAATATAATGAAAAAAAACAAAAATTTATGAATAATATTAAACTGTTTTTTATAAACAAACATTTTATTATTTTATTCATATTCAGTGATACATAATTAGCATTATTCATTTCATCAAAAAAGTAAGCCTATAAGCTTACTAAACTCAAAATCTTAGGGACAAAAATAATAAGCCCTATAACAACTGAAGCAATTGCACTTATTAAAACAGCACCTGCTGCAGTATCCTTTGCTATTTTAGCAAGAGGATGATATTCTTGCGTACATAAATCGACAACCGCTTCAATAGCAGTATTGACTAGCTCTAAAGAAATGACAAGTCCAAACAACAAAATACAAACTAACCACTCTGTAATAGATAATTGAAAAAGAAAACCACATATAATAACCAAAAACATAAATACTAAATGTATTTTAATATTTCTTTCTTTTTGAATACATTGAATAATACCAGATATAGCATATCCTAAACTTTTATAAAATGGATCTTTGTGCATAGTCTTTTCTCCTTTAAAAAATTATATCATAGAAAAAAAGCAGACTCCACTTTTTTAACAAAAAAACCCTGATAAATCAGGGTAGTTTTTAAATGGCGTCCACGGAGGGATTCGAACCCGCGACCGCACGCTTAGAAGGCGTGTGCTCTATCCAGCTGAGCTACGTAGACATCTGTTTTTCGACTGCTCATATATATTAGCATAACATCTTATAACATGCAAGACTTTTTTTACTTTTTTATAAAAAAAGATACATTTGGTTAATTGTAAAAGTAAATTCTACTTTAAAAAATAAAGTGGAATTTAGTCTTACGAATTTTAATGTTATATGCTATTGATTATCTGTTCCTCATTTTCTGGATTAATGATATGAATGAAAATATTTCTAAAAATAAACATATGACCGCTGATCAACGTAATGAGATTTTTACCATGCTAGAAAATGGTGATTCCGTTTCTAAAATTGCTTCAGCTATTTCAAAGGATAAATCTACTGTTTCCAAAGAAATCAAGAAACATAGAATTGAACAGAGAATCTCCAATCTTCTTAGTAAAAATGGTAGCTGTGCTCATGTTAAAAGCTGTACACATACTCATTTATGCTCTCATGTCAAATGTAATCTCAAGCTTTGTAAAAGTTGTGACATATGTCAAAGCGTTTGTCCTGATTTTGAGCTTTATATATGTAAGCAATTAAAAAGTTGAATTTAGTCTTGTAAATTCATTACAATCTATAAAAAAAATGAAATTCACTTGAAGTTCATTATATACACAAATATAAAAATCAAAAATATAAATTATGTCATTTCTAAGATTAAGTTCTACTTATCAATATTTTTTAAGTAGAACTTAGTCTTAAAAAAAGTGGAATTTACTTTTCAAATTAAGTACAAATTTTACTCATAAGCTGTATACAAAAAATTGTCCTGTGATCATCTCACAGGACAATTTCATCATTGATTATTTGCGGTATCTTCTCTTACGGCTGTAAAGGATGGTGCCGGTCAGGGTAGTACCCGCAGCCAGCATAACCGCAATCCACAACATCATATTGCTGTTGTCGCCAGTTTCAGGAGAAGTGGTTTCGCCAGTTACCGAGGAGTCAGAATTTCCATTGTCTGATTCCGTCAGCTTGTAATTGGGATCAGTTGCACCGCAGACGGTGCATTTGCCATCTTCATAGCTGTGGCCGATAGCCGGAATATCCGCCACATCCTTCGTATCTGTGTAGGTCTGGCCGTTGAATTCGACGGTCGCTGTATATGTGGTTACGCCTGTTTCCGTACAGGTGGCGGGCGTCTTGACATCCGATGTAACAGTCACTTCCGGGCTTTCCTTATGGGTTTCATCGTTTGCACAGGTAAAGGTCACCGTACAGCTCGTTCCGTCCTCCGACCAGCTCCACACGGGTTCGCCGTAGCTGTGGCCGATGGCCGGGATGTCCGCTACGTCCTTCGTATCCGTATAGGTCTGGCCGTTGAATTCAACTTCCGCCGTGTAAGTGGTTACGCCTGTTTCCGTACAGGTGGCGGGCGTCTTGACCTCCGATGTAACAGTCACTTCCGGACTTTCCTTATGGGTTTCATCATTTGCACATGTAAATGTTACGGTACAAGTTTTGCCATCATTAGACCAGCTCCATTCCGGTTCGCTCCAATTATGTCCTGTAGCCGGAATCACGGTGCTTTCAGAAGTAATTTCATTCTCTCCTTCAGCGTCACTGAAATACTTGCCGCAATTTTTGCAGTACCAGTATTCTTCGTTACCTTCCGCTGTGCAGGTAGGAGCTTTATAATCTACTTTTTGTAAATTGTGTGTAACTGTCGGGAACTGCAAAGTGAAGGTGAACATTTTTCCGTCATCTGACACACCCTGTCCTGTTTTCACAACCGCAGTAACACCATCTATTTGGTATTCATCTTTATAGAAGTTTTCTGCAAATTGATCTAAATCCTGCCAATCGTATATGATAAACTGGCTCGGATCAAAATCCTCTGCAAAATAATAGCTCTCTTTATTTGTACCACTGATATCGGTTCTCATGACAACTGTCAATTCGGGAATATCTCCCGCCTGCCAAGTTTTTCCGTCAATGTCTGAATAACCGCTCCATACGGCGGAAGTAACAGCTGCATAAAATTCATTGGGAACATCGATATAGGTCTTACCGGGTTCTTTATCCACTACATCACCGGAACACTCTGGAGCAAATGCGATATGAAGCGGGCCGCCTGCTACAAGTTTTTCCGTAACAATCAAGCAGGGATCCCCGTAAGTGCTTGTTCTGCACTTTAGGGTGAACTTTCCGTTTTCAGTATCGTTCAGTACGAAATCATCTGCCCATTCAGAACTTTCTTCCGGCACTTCAATCACGAGAGTACCGTTTGCAAGACTGCTTGGTGTAACGGTCACAGGCTGTTCAACCGTACTGGTTTTTGCAATGCTTCCTGTACCGTTCAAAACTAAAGCTGCATTTCCTTTCGCCACAAAATCATTACAGCTAAATTTTCCGTTCAGTGTTGACTCATCCAGTTCCAAAGTGTTGGTTTGTAAATTCTGACTGCCCAAAGAAGAAGTTTTCAATGTCACAGAGTCTAAATCTGAAACACTTATATTTCCGCCGGAAACATTTTGGAATATCAAACTGCCGGTTCCCGTTGAATTTGGATATTTGGTGAATAAATCACTACGGTTGCCAAAATCGATGTTATCAAAAGTGACTGTAACACCATCTCCAATGTATGTTTCTTTCCATGTGGTTAGCGTACTTTTTTCTGTACCTGAGCCTTTAATTGTAATATTTTCTAAGAACGAATAGACATATTCACCATCTGTTGTTGCGTCATAATCTCCGATCAAATAGATTGTGCCGCCTGCTTCAATATTGTTAATCGCTTTATAGAGTGTTTTCAAAGGCTGATCTTCTGTACCAGCATTGTTGTCATTTCCGTTTATCATATCAACATATAAAGTTGTATAGGTAAAAGTTACAACGGTACCAGACCATTGTGAAATTGAAGTTTTTATATTTGAGCTTGAATCCAGCATAACATACGGACTGCCAGATTTAATAGAAGCAGTCACGGTGATTTTTTTGCCACTCATATTTAGAGGTATCTGGCAAGTAGATTCACTGGAGAGCGTAGAAGAATTTCCTTTCCACTGAAACTTAAAAACTTCGTCAAGATTAATTCCGTCGACCAAATTATCGATTGTAGCAGTAATCGCATTACCCGGAATTAAATCTGCTTCCTTCATAGTAAAAGTTGCATTTTTTGATGTGTCTTTGATGATATTGATCTTGTAGTTTGTACTGGAAGCGTTAAACATTTCACTGGGAATCGCTCCATAATCGATACAAACTGTTTTATTACATGTTTCTGTACTGCATATACCGGTTCCCGTTGTCTTGGCATGCCAGAATAAATTACCGCCATTATCGGTTTGCTTTGTCATCAAAATGGTACCATTGTTCTCAACGGTTCCATACACATGTGCCGGCCAAGAAACACTGGTTGCTACAACTTTTAATGTAGCACCGTCTGAGATAATAAGGTTACCGGTTTGAAAATCACTTGCACTACTCACAGTCAAAGTGTAACTGGGATCTATAACGATTGTTTTATCCGTATTTAAGTCGCCGGTATAAACGGTCATGTTGCCTGCAATATGAATTTCTGTGATATCCGAATCCGCCAGAGCTGCTGAAAGCTCTTTTTTTATCGTAATCGTTGTTGAACCGGCCGCAAATACTGTTGTCGGAAATAGCGTAACAATCAGCATTAACGATAATAATACCGCAAATGCTTTACTAAATGATTTAGATTTCATAATTTTTCCTCCTTCAATTCGTTTCCTTTTGCAAACAGCTTTGATAAGGTATCTAAGAAAGATTACAGATATGTTACACGCCTTTTGAGCATGTCTCTTTTATTCACCATAGACCACCACCCATTCGACTGAATGGTCAGACAGATAATATATATATATATATATATATAAATTGTGCGTCATCAATCTATCAATACAAAAAGGCTCATCCCGCCCATTGTAAATCGGACAGAATACACCTTGAAAAAATATGCAACTTTGCTCTTGACAAGAAAAACGGGCAGGATTATGCTTTGCTTACTTATAAACATTATCTCCTTTCTCGTTTTCATTGTCAAGCTCTCTCTTCACATAATTATACATATATATATTGAATCAAAAAAACGGCTGGTTTTCAATACGGGTTTTCGACACTCGTTGCCTAAAATACTTAGGTTAATTGTAAAAGTAAATTCTACTTTAAAAAATAAAGTGGAATTTAGTCTTACGAATTTTCTTGTTATATGTTATTGATTATTTGTTCCTCATTTTCTGGATTAATGATATGAATGAAAATATTTCTAAAAATAAACATATGACCGCTGATCAACGTAATGAGATTTTTACCATGCTAGAAAATGGTGATTCCGTTTCTAAAATTGCTTCAGCTATTTCAAAAGATAAATCTACTGTTTCCAAAGAAATCAGGAAACATAGAATTGAACAGAGAATTTCCAATACCCTTAGTAAAAATGGTACCTGTGCTCATGTTAAAAGCTGCACGCATACTCATTTATGCACTCATGTCAAATGCAATCTCAAGCTTTGTAAAAAGTGTGACATCTGTCAAAGCGTTTGTCCTGATTTCGAGCTTTATATATGTAAGCGATTAAGAAGGGCTCCCTATGTATGCAATGGCTGTGATTCCCGTAAATACTGTCGCAAGCCTATAAAATATTTTAACAACCCTTCTCATGCTCACAAAGAATATAAGGAAGTTCTTGTCAGTTCGCGTACTGGCATCAATGTCACTGAAGATGAACTCAAAAAGATTGATTCCATTGTCAGTCCTCTTGTCAGAGATAAGTCTCAGTCTCTCAATCATATATTTGCTTCACATGCTGATGAGATTGGCGTTTCTCAAAGTACTGTTTACAACTACATTGATGCTGGCTTTCTTGAATGTGCCAACATTGACCTCCCTAGAAGGGTTAGATTTAAGAAAACAAAGAGAAAAGCAGGGAAAAATGAGGTAAAAATCAATAAATCTGCATTGAGAAAAAATCGTACATATAATGATTATCTCGCTTATATGAACGAGCATCCCGATGCTAATGTCATCCAGATGGATACTGTCGAGGGCATCAAAGGTGAAAATCTCCTCCTTACCCTGCATTGTGTGAAAACACATTTTCAAATTGCTCATTTCATTTCAAGCAAGGAAAACACACATCTTGCACAGGTATTTGAATTGTATTACGAAAGATTTGATGATAAGAATCTCTTTAAGAATTTCTTTCAGGTCATACTTACAGACAATGGAAAAGAATTCACCGACATAGCTTATCTTGAAGAATTAGGAATAAAGGTATTTTTCTGCGATCCTAATAGATCAGATCAAAAAGATTCTTGTGAAAGAAATCATGAGTTTATAAGATATTTCTTACCAAAAGGAGAGACTTTCAAGAATCTTCATCAAAGGGATATTTGGAATATGATGTCGCACATCAATTCATACAAAAGATATTCATTAAATAATAAAAGCCCCTATGAAGTGACGGAATTCATATGGGGCAAAGAATTATTACAGGCATTGCACATCAAATACATTAAGCCTGATGAAGTGATTTTAAACAATTCAATTTTTAATAAAAACAGATAGGAAAGGATTGAAAATGAGGAACACTAAGAAAGTAGAATTTAGTCTTGCAAATTCATCGCAATCCTTAAAAAAATTGAAATTCACTTCAAATACATTATATACACAAACACAAAGATTAAAAATATAAATTATGACATTTCCAAGATTAAGTTCTACTTATCAATGTTTTTTAAGTAGAACTTAGTCTTAAAAAAAATAGAATTTACTTTTCAAATTAAATAAAAGATACATTTTTATTTTTGTATCTCTTTCAGTCTAAAATCCAGTTTCCCATTATCAATGAATAATACAGCATAGCTTCTGGCACTCCCTCCACGTGGTAAGGTTGTAGATCCAGGATTAATATAATAGAACGATCCATCTTTTTGAAACATTGGCATGTGCGTATGACCTGATATTAAAACCTGACAATGATTCCTTGTCAGTATATCATTCATAGCTAATTCTCTATTAAAATAGCCAAAATACTGACCATGAGTAATGAAAATAGATACACCTTCTACAACAAGACGTGCCTCTTTAGGTAAATCTAAAGACCAGTCATTATTTCCTTTGACACAGATAAAACCCTCTAATACTCTTAAATCATAAGCCTCGCTATCTCCACAATGAATATAATAGTCCCCATCATGTTCATGTTCTTTTACATAATCGATCATAGACTGATCGCCGTGGTTATCAGACATAATTACAATTTTTTTCATTTACATCACCTAGACACTATTATACCAAAAAAATCTAAATTTTAATATAATTATAATGAATTTGTGAAGTTTCCTGATTTCTAACACTTTCTCCATTAATGAGAATGTCTACATCCTTGACGTTATCTAAAGATGTTAAAGATAAAATGATAAGTTCTTCTAAAGTCTTATCAATTCTTTCATTGTCTAATAAAAGATTTGAATCTAATTCCAGTGTTAAAACCTGATTATCGAGTGATGCATTTAATAAATGAATTTTACTATTGATATGACTTAAAATAGTTTGAACTTGTTCTTCTAAACTATCAGACTCACTAATACGTAATGTTGTTGGAACATAATAAAGATAATCAGCTATTGTCTTTTCCTGATAAACCATCACAGGTACACTTTGATGTAAGAAAGTTGATGCTTCTTCAAAATTATTCAACCCTAAATCATGTGTTAGATGATTTAATGGAACAGTGCTATTGGGCAAATATGTTACATCTTTTCCATCTATTTGTATTTTAAGTTGATTAACATCATCATAATCAGTGAGTACATAAGTCAAAGCTTCAATAATATTTAAAGCATCTTGATTAGAATACAAACAATCATTAAAACTCACTGTTAACATATGATCTTGAAGTTCTACTGATTGAACTTCTAATTGTGAATCAATAACAGGATATAATCCATATGCCTGCAATTGAGACGATTGCATTAAATCAATTTTATTTCTAATATCAGTTTCTAATTCCATTTGATTATGCACATTTAAGCTTACAGGAACAAGATCATGATTAGCATCCTGATATATGAGAGTTTGTAAATATGTTTCACTGACCTGTTTTGAATCATCCATCTGTAAATATATAAAAGAACCAATAGCTAAACAAATAATTGAAACAGACACAATGATAATCTTCTTTTTCATGTTCCCACCTCAAAACAATATATGAAAATATAAAAAAAAGATTCCTATGAATCATATTTCTATAAAAAATATGATCTTTGACTTTCAATCAAGACTATTATGTATATTTCATTATCAAAATCTCAAATAGAATTTATAAAAAACATAAACAACAGAATATATTGCTATATTTTTTACTTAGTCTTCAATTCCATGTTATACAATAAAGGAAGTAACGTTATTTGTTACTTCCCTGCCATGTTTAAAATAACATCTATAAATTTTATAAATGAAGATGTGAAACAGATAAATCCTGATAATCAAAAAATCCTTGTGAAGATTCTACAAAAGTTTGTGTATCTCCCGTTGTATAAATTGTAATTGTCTGAGGTAATGAAGACGTATTTTCTAGATGATGGTTTTTAAGATATGAAGCCACTTCCTGACAGATAGATGCACTGCTGGAAATATAATCAATATCTTCGATCACGTCTTGAAACTGTTTTAATAGAATAGGATAATGTGTACACCCTAAAATTAAAGCATCTATTTTATTTTGATATGGTAACAAATATTCTCCTAAAAGTTCTTGTATTCCATATTTGTATTCACCAGACTCAATGACTGGAACTAAGCGTGGTGTCGCCAATTCATAAACAGTTAATTCAGGATTGTATTGTAAAAGCATTTGACGATACTTATGAGATTGAATTGTTGCCGATGTCGCAATCACCAAGACTCTTTGATGATGACGTGCTAAAAACTCATGTACTGTTGAATGAATGACACCTACGATGGGAATATGTGGATATAATTTCTGTAATTCATCCAAGACATTTGCACTTGTTGTATTACAAGCCAAAACAATCATTTTAACATGTTGCTTTGCAAAATAATCACATATTTGACGTGTATATTCTAAAAGTTGACTTTTCGTTTTATCACCATAAGGACAATGTGCATTATCACCAATATAAATCATATTTTCATGCGGAAACTGTTGACGCATATAGTCTAAAACTGTGAGTCCTCCTACTCCAGAATCAAAGATTCCAATTGGATTATTCATAATTATTCTCCCTCGTTTTGTAATTGATATTCTTCTAATGTTAAATTTGAATCATGCAAAGATTTAGCTAAAGATTTACCAACATATCGATAAATATGAGCATCATAGGCATGATTTGTAATAGAAGCCTTGCGCTGTGGATATCTTAAAATAAAACCATATTCATAAGCATGTTCTTCAAGCCATTTTGACATCTCAGTATTTTCAAATTTCTGATAAGCCAATTCAGATTGTGTGACTTCAATTGTCAATCCTAGCTGCATTTCATTATAACCCACTTCTTTTTCATCTAATGTCTGTGGTGACTGATAAGCACTGCGCAATAAAAAGCCTTTGTATTCTTTGCTTAAATCTGTATAAAGTTTTAATAAAGCATTATATGCATCCTTTTGTAAATACATTGTATAACTTACCCTTGGTATATCCTGTACGAGAAGTAATTCACGTGGCTCATATTTTCCAATATAGTTTTGTTGATTAACTAAGGTATCTAATTCATAAGGTGCAAAAACCATTTGTACTCCTGCTGGTAATGTTGTCGCCATTAAATCAGCTAAAATCTGCTGATTATAAGCACGTGTTAACATTTCCATAATCTGACTAATCTGATTTAAATCATCATAGCCCATTTCCTGTAAAATGAGGATATATTTCTCGCTATCCTGTACAAATGAATAATCATTTTCCTGATATAATGATTTCATTGATGTGTAGATATCAATATAGTCAAAATTAAAATTGTCAGTATTTAAAAAAGCTTCTTCCAAAACATTATGTACTAATACTTTGGCCTGATCAAAAGCTTGTTGACGATAAAGATAATCTAATCGTGTAGCTAAAGAATTTCCAGTTTCTAGAATATCTGTTATTGTTGAATAACGATGAGTTTCTTTTAAAAGGTTATAATATTGATAATTGACTAATTGAAAATCATCATATTCTATGTAGTCAATAAATAGATCAATTGAAATCTGATTATCTATTAAATATTCCTGCTCGTCATCACTTAAATATTTTTCAATTAAGACACGATTATCATTATTAATGCCATTAAGTCTATAAAATTTATCAAAATGAAGATTAACAACATAAAAAGAACAACCAAACAAAATAATGATTACAAGAAATAAGTGCCATGTTTTTAATTTCATGTCATCACCCTTTCTCGACTATTATAATACATATTGTTATATTTTTAAAGAAAAGAAATTGATTTCTAAAGATCAATTTCTTTCATTTTCATAAGTTCCAAGACAGCCTGGATACGAGATTCAACACCTAGTTTTTGAATCACATTGGAAATATGATTACGAACTGTCTTTTCACTAATATATAATTGTTTTGCAATTTCTTTTGTTGTATAAGATTGTATCAAGAGTGTAAATATCTCTTTTTCACGCTTTGTCAATAAGGAATGCATCATAACCCTCCCACATTAATATATGAGTAAAGGTTATGAGCTGTGCTCATTTGTATGCAAAGATTGAAAAAGTTCTTTCGCAACTTTTTCAGGTAAAACTTCCTGAAGTTCTTCTATAGTTGCTTCTCTCATTCGTTTTACACTTTTAAAATGATGCAACAATTGTTGCTTACGTTTTGGTCCGATTCCTTCAATATCATCTAACGTAGAAGCAAATAAAGATTTAGAACGTACATTTTTATGAAAACTAATAGCATAACGGTGAACTTCATCTTGCATACGTGTCAATAAAAAGAAAAGTTCACTTTTTGGATGAATAGGTATTGGCTGCCCATCCTGGTCCAACAACATAGCTGTCGAATGTTTATCATCTTTAGCTAACCCATAAACAGGTATATTCATTGCTAATGAATCAATAACTTCTTTAGCTGCATGAATTTGTCCTAATCCACCATCTACAATAATCATATCAGGAGGTGTCAGATTTTCCATCAAGACACGGTAATATCTACGATAAATCACTTCTCGCATACTTCCATAATCATCTGGTCCATCAACAGTTTTGATTTTAAATTTACGATAATCCTTTTTAGAAGGAACGCCATCTTTAAAACAAACCATTCCAGCAACTGCATAAGCACCCTGAATATTAGAATTATCAAACAATTCAATAATATGAGGTGTTTTCATATGCAAAAGATCACCTAACTGTTGGATAGCACCTAAAGTCGCTGCTTCATTTTTTTCCATTAATTGGAATTTCTTTTCTAATGATTCTTTAGCATTTTCAATCGCCATTTGAACAAGAGAAGCCTTATTACCTTTTTGAGGTTTTAGAATTTTACATTCAATAATTTGTGAAAGCAAATCTATATCCATATCCATAGGAACAAGAATTTCCTTTGGTAAGGTATTATTTTGATAAAACGAAACCATAAATTGCTGTAAACTCTCTTGAACATGATCTTCAATAGGTATTAAATTCAAATCACGTGATAACAGCTTACCGTGACGCATAAAAAATAACTGGATGCTTAAATAACCATGATCAACATAATATCCTAAAATATCACGATCAATCTGATCATTAAATTGAACATGCTGTTTAGCTGTCACATAACGAATATGTGAAATTAAATCACGATATTCTTTAGCTTGCTCAAAATTCAATTCCTCACTAGCCTTCATCATTTTTTCAGTTAACTCATTAACTTTTTCTTTGATATCCCCATTAAGAAGTTTAGTAATAGATTTTTTAATATCAACATATATATTCTCATCAACATCTTGAATACATGGCGCCAGACATTGTCCCAATGAATAATAAAGACAAGGTTTTTTAGGAATATGATTACATTTTCTAAGAGGATATAAACGATTTAATAATTTAAAAGTTTCTCTAGCTGCAGTAGCATCTGGAAATGGGCCAAAATGTTTGGCTTTTTTTTCTTTGGCATTTCTAACAATACGTAAGCGAGGATGTGTTTCATTTGTCATTTGAATATATGGATAATAGGTATTATCCATAAACATTATATTATATTGAGGGGTATAATCTTTAATCAGATTAATTTCTAAAAGCAGTGCTTCTTTTTCACTATCAGTTACAATATAATCAAAATCCTCAATTTCACTTACCAGTTTTGTCGTTTTATAATTATGAACACCAACAAAATAAGAATGAACACGATTTTTTAATTTTTTAGCTTTACCAACATAAATCACAGTTCCCTCTTTATTTTTCATTAAATAACATCCTGGTGATGCAGGTAATAAAGAGAGCTTATTTCTAATAAGATCATTCATTATTCAAAATATACCAGTGTAGCCCCTAATCCACCTTCATTAGGTCCACCATCTCGATATGATACAACGTGTTTGTTCTTATCTAAAATTTTCCTTACTCCTTTTCGAAGTGCGCCAGTTCCCATTCCATGTACAATACGGACATGCGGATAGCCCATCACCAAAGCATCATCCAAGAATTTATCAACCAATGCCATTGCCTCTTCATATCTTTTGCCAATAATATTGATTTCATAATTTCCTGTTTTAGAAACGGTTGATTTCTTTATTTTTGCTTTTTCAACTTTTTTCACTTTTGTTTGAGGATGTAAATAAAGCACTTCATCTTCATGTAATTTAACATTGAGTCCAGATATAGAAACCATAACCATATGATTCTTTAAAACTTCCACAATATCCCCTTCTCTGTTCATCTTCAACACACGAACATGATCTCCAATATGCAATTGATGATCCTGTTTATGAACAACCTCCTGATTAACATATTTCATTTGATCTAAATCATGACGTATTTGATTCATTTCATGAGGTTTTAATGTCGATTGTTTCATAATGTTCATCATATCCTGAACTTCTGTTTTGGCTTTATCGATAATTGCATTAGCCTCATCTTTAGCTTTTTGAATCATTTGATCTTTTTGATTTTCTATCTGACGTAACTGTTTTTCATATTTGTTTTGTAAGATTTGAACTTCTTCTTGAGATTCAATAAGTTGTTTTTCCTTTTGTTCTAAAATATCCTCTTTCATTTGCAGTGTTTCCATTAATCTTTCATGTTCAGACATGGATTCATTTTTAATATTTCGTGCATTTTGAACAATGTTTTTGTCTAAACCTAAAAGTTCTGCAATTTCAATAGCATATGATTGTCCAACACTGTCCAATTTCAAATGATATGTTGGTTTCATTGACTCTACATCAAAAGCAACGGCCGCCATCAATATCTCTGGATGCTCTTTTGCAAATGTTTTGAGTCGACCATAATGGGTAGTGGCTAAAACAAAAGATTTCATATCTACAAAACGTGATAAAATAGCTTCAGCCAGACTTTCTCCTTCTTGAGGATCAGTTCCAGATCCAATCTCATCTAATATAACTAAACTTGATGCAGTTGCATGATGTAAAATATCTATAATTTTCATCATATGACTAGAAAATGTTGAAAGTGACTGCTCAATAGACTGTTCATCCCCCAAATCGACATATATCTGATCAAATAAAGGAATAACAGCTTCACGAGCTGGGACTGGTAGTCCACATAACGCCATAAACGATAATAAACCTGCTGTTTTTAATGTCACTGTTTTTCCACCAGTATTACTTCCAGTAATTAATAAAATACGATGCTGTTTTAATATAATGTCATTCGCAATCACTTTTTCTTGATCAATACATGGATGACGTGCTTCTAAAAAAGACAAAACATTGCCATCTTTTTGGATCGTTGGTCGACAACAATGATAAAGCACACCAAACTGTGCTTTAGCAAAAATAAAATCTAATTCAGTAAGAATCTCTAAATTGAAATGAAAGTGATAATAATGATTTTTAACAAGTTGAGAAAGATGAAAAAGAATACGTTCCACTTCTTCCTTTTCCTGAGCTTCGTATAAACTGATCTGATTGTTCATACTTACAACTTCTGCTGGTTCAATATAAACAGTTTGCCCAGTCGCACTTTGAGCATGAATAAGTCCTTGAATCTGATTTTTATGATGCGACTGAACTGGCAATACCAGACGATTATTTCTTGATGTCATTTGATCAATAGATAAATAATCCTGACTTTCCTTCACAAGATGTTCCATTCTTGTACGGATTTGTGACTGAGTATTCCTTATCTGTTGACGAATATGAAAAAGCTTAGGACTGGCATGATCATCGACTTGACCATCTGGAGTTATACATTTTCTTATTTCTTCTAATAAACGGGGTTGAGCTACTAAACCAGTGTTAAGTTCATTTAAAAAATGAGCTGTTATTTCGCTATTATCAAAATAATTTTGGACATTAACAACACATTCCAGATGAGTTTGGACATGTAACAATTCTTCACCTGTTAATTGACCATCTCTATTAGCTTTTTTTAAACTCAAAGAAATATCACTAAGTCCACCTAATGGTAATCTTCCTTGTCGATCAATAAATTTCATGGCTTCATCAACTTTATCTAATGCCTCATTAACATCATCTTCATCATCAAATATCTGTAATTTTTGAACTTCTTGTTTCCCTAATGATGAAGCACAAAAACGCATGATTTTATCCTGAATGATGTTCATTTCTAATGTTTCATATATATTCTTCATTTTATCACCCCTTTACTTGAGATAGAACGTCTTGAATCTGTTGTGTTGAATAGTTTGAATCTTCTAATAATTGTGTTAACTGCTGAATTTGTGAAGGATTCAACTGAATGGTCTGATTTTGATGAAATACATAATCTTCAAATAATTGAAGTGCATCTTGTTCATTGATAAAATGAGTATTCATGGCATTCAATGTAAATTCAGCGATAAATTCTTTTGAATAAGTATCCAGACTATTATTATCTTGCATAAGATCACTCATATTCATAACGGTTTGAGTGACATCGGGAATCATATCGACAATGGCATTTGCGATATAGGAATTTTGAATCATTTCTTTTCCATTAGCTACAAATGAAATGAAAAGAAAAACCAGACAGATATAAATAATCAATATTCCTTCAACCACATGACAACATAAACCTAATAAACGATCTGCAAAAGCTGTTAAAGAAAAAGTATGCATAATACCTTTTAATAGTGGTTTTACCAAAACTCCTATGATTTTTTTTATGATCATGAAAACAATAAATAGGATGAAACCAACGACTATACGATTAATTGTAGAACCTATTAGTGAAGCAATAAAATCATGGCTGTCATATTGATAAATTGTCCATATTGATGATAATGGATCACTTAAAAAATAGACCAACAATAAAACGAATAAAAAAGATATAATATCATAAAGCTGAATAATGAATCCTTTTTTATACCCAATAATCGCAGTTATCACTAAAAATATGACACAAATGATGTCTATTGAAAAAAAATTCAAGAAAAACCCTCCTTATAAACGCCGATATTATAACATTTGAAAAATGTTCTGTCAAAATTAACAAAATTATGTTAAAATAATAATGAGGTGATTAACGTGGAACCAATTATTTTAAAAGTTGAACAAATTACATTGGAGAAAATGAAAAAATATTATGATAGTCAAATGGTTCCAGTTGATGACACAAACCTTATATTTAAAGCACATGCTATTGGTTGCGATATTATCGCTAAAGATAATCATACAGTTGAGTTTTCGGGTGCTAATGCTTTTCAGGAAGCCAAACATTGGTCTAAGAAAATAGCGAAACAATTAGCTAATATGACAACGAACATTGAAGATATTTTTCCGTATCATCATATTGGATGTGCTGAAA
Organism: Massilimicrobiota sp. SW1139; assembly: GCF_012027715.1. NCBI lineage: Bacteria > Bacillati > Bacillota > Erysipelotrichia > Erysipelotrichales > Erysipelotrichaceae > Massiliimicrobium > Massilimicrobiota sp. SW1139. Next base: position 196,159 of record NZ_SJOR01000001.1, read on the forward strand.
CAGGTTCTACTGATTATTTAGGTCCAATCTGTGTTGTATCATGTTATGTACAGGAAAAAGATATTGAGTTATTAAAAGAGCTCAAAATTGATGATATAACAACTTTAAGTAATCGTGAAATTATTCAATGTGCAAAGCTCATTAAAGACAAGCTTATTTATAGTTTATTAATTTTAGATAACTCACATTATAATAAAATGGTAAGTGATGGTTTTAATCAAGCTAATATTAAATCAAAACTCTACAATCAGGCAACTGTTAATGTTATGCAGAAAGTCAAACAAAATGTAAAGGTAAAAGTGATCAATCAATTTGTTTCTCCAAAAACATATTTTAATTATCTGAAAAATGAAGTTATTGTTGTAAAAGATTTAATGTTTGTTTCAGATGCCGAACAAAAATACATGGCTGTATTAGCTGCTGAAATTTTATCAAGATATGCATATTTACAGTATTTTGCAAATATGACAAAGAGTTTAAAAATGAATTTAATCCGTGGATCAAGTTCTCAAGTTGATGTTGTTGCTGCAAAAATTGCTGCTAAATATGGCGAAAATATTTTAACAAAAGTTGTCAAACTCAATTTTACAAACACAAAACGTGTTAAGGCATTGTTGAAAGAACAGTAAGAATGGAAACGAACCATTCTTTTTTTATTATTACCTTTTGGTATTTTATAAAACCAATTTTGAATAAGTTTATAAAATATAAAAACTGAGCTATATTGGAATGATTAAAAACAATATAACTCAGCTTTTTTATTAATCTTTAATCTCTATATCGAAGCGTTGCATTTTTTGATAGGCAACACCTGCAGCATCCAGCATACGCTTTGCAGCACGATCACTAGGTGTATCATTATATTTATCATCTTCGTAAATAATCTTTTGAATACCACTTTGAATAATAGCTTTCACACATTCATGACAAGGAAATAATGATACATAGATACGACATCCCTTGAGATTTTGAATACTATTTAAAATTGCATTCAACTCAGCATGAACAACATATGGATATTTTGTATCATACATATCCCCTTCTCGACTGTTCCAAGGAAATTCCGTATCCTCACATCCCCAAGGCAATCCATTATATCCGACACCTACGATTTTATTTTCAGGACTCACAATACAAGCCCCCACTTGTGTATTAGGATCTTTTGAACGATATGCTGATAATTTTGCAATTCCCATAAAATACTGATCCCAACTAATCACTTTAGACATTTTTATTCCCCCATTTCTTCTCTTAGTTGTGAAAGTTTATTTAAAAAGAAATCTGGTAACTCACTTTCAAAATATAATTCTTCATGTGTTCGTGGATGAATAAATCCTAAAATTTTAGCATGTAAATATTGACCATGACTTGTATCATCACGTCTAAGTCCATATTGTGGATCACCATATACAGGATGTCCAATATATTGCATATGAACACGAATTTGATGTGTACGTCCAGTTTCTAAACGACATTCAACCAAACTCATATCACGAAAACGTTCAATCACTTTAAAATTTGTGATTGCTTCCTTGGCATTTTTATCAGTACAAGTCATTTTCTGTCGATCACGAGGATCACGTCCAATAGGTGCTTCAATTCGTCCAAACTCATGAGGAATCAAACCATGAACTAATGCATAGTAACGTCTTGTAACTGTATGCTCCTGTAACTGCTCACTTAAACTTTGATGTGCCAAATCATTTTTTGCAATCATTAATAAACCACTTGTTTCCTTATCAATACGATGAACAATACCTGGTCGCATCACGCCATTAATACCTGATAAATCTTGACAATGATATAATAAAGCATTCACAAGAGTTCCTGAATAAATACCTGCTGATGGATGAACAATCATACCACTTGGTTTGTTGACCACAATGACGTCCTGATCTTCATAAACAATATCAAGCGGAATATTCTCTGGTAATATATCTGTATTTTCTGGTTCAGGAATAGATACACAACAAATATCTCCTATTTCGGCTTTATAACTTGATTTAACAATGACATCATTCACAGTCACATTTTGTTGACGAATTAATTGTTGAATCTGTGTTCTTGACATATCTTTCAAATAACCAGACAACAATTTATCCAGCCTTTGACCTTTATGTTTTTCATCTACTGTGATTTTGATAGTTTCCATGCTTTATACTCCTCTATACATATTTCTAAGATGACTAACGCCATACCAATAGTAATCGCCATATCAGCAACATTAAAAATAGGAAAATTATATCCAAAAATAATAAAATCAATAAAATCTCTTACATATCCAAAGGCCATACGATCAATTAAATTGCCAATTGATCCCCCAAAAACAAGTACCAATCCAAAACGTGTCAATTTTTGATAGGGTTCAGATTTGATAAAATAATAAACAATTCCAATCGCAGCAACTATCCATACAATCACGAATAGATTTATTTTACCTGCCAACATTCCCCAGGCTGCCCCTGTATTATGTGTATATGTAAAATAAAAGAAATTATCTATAATGGAATAACTACCACCTAGAGATAATGTATGATCAACAATGATTTTTGTCACCTGATCTCCTATAACAATGACCAAAAAGGTCAAAACATATAATATCATAGTCTGATATGTTAATTTTAATTTTTTCATTCTTTTATCACCAGTTCCTATTATAAGCAAAAATGACATATAAAGCAAAGAAAAAAAGCATAGATATGCTTTTTATAAAATAAAAATAACAATTGCCAGATAATGAAATACTGAACCCATAATGACAAATATATGGAAAAGTTCATGAAAGCCAAAATCTTTCGTTAAATTAGGTTTTTTTAAAATATAAATAAAAGCACCAATAGAATATGCAATACCACCACAGGCAATTAAGAACAAACAAGGTAAAGGAATACCTCTAAATGATTGAAAATCAAATAAGATAGACCATCCTAAAATCAAATAAATAGCTGTTGCAACTGCACGAGGTGCATTTAACCAACAGATTTTTAAAATAATTCCAATAATAGCAACACTCCACAAAACAGCAAGAAAATAATATGAATGAGGCGCAGGCATACATGCAATAACAACTGGAGTATAAGTTCCAACTATTAATACATAGATCATTGAATGGTCTAATTTTCTTAAAATCGTTTTTATTCTTTGACTGCCACTAAAAAAATGATAAATTGAACTGGCACTATATAAAGCAATCAATGATATGCCAAAAATGATTCCAGCACATAAAACAGCCGGTGACGTATCTTTCTGTATGCCAATAAAAATCATAATCAATAAACCAATGAAAGATAAGCAGGCCCCTATAAAATGAGTTTCACTGCTAATAGGATCCGTAGCTTTCTGAAACAACTTTCTCACAATATCAACTCCTTTATATGTAGTATTAAATACTACTTTATACATCTATTATATTTTATTTTAACCATTTGTCAACGAGATATTGTTATTTTGTATAAATTCATGTATAGTTATTTATGAGGTGAGTTTATGAACAATGAAAAATTAGATATGATTTTAGATCAGATTGAAAACATGAGTCATTTAAAATCGGAAGATATACCTTCTCTTGATTTGTATATGGATCAAATTATGACTTTATTTGATATTAATCTTGCTGATAATAAGCGACATGATGATGATAAGCTTCTAACCAAAACGATGATTAATAATTATTCTAAAGAAGGATTATTAAAACCTATCAAAGGAAAGAAATATACAAAAAATCATATTTTACAAATGTTACTTATCTATTCACTAAAAAATACTATTTCTATCCAGGAAATCAAAAAGATTTTACAGCCTTTCCATGATCATATGGAAGAAATTGAACCCATTTATAATAATTATTTAAACATACAAAAAGAGTTATCTCATGATGTGACAATTTCTATTCAAAACTTAATTAAAAATCAACACATAGATTTAGATAACTCTTACCAACTTGTTTTCATTTTATTATTAATCTGTTCTTTAAGTAATCAATATAAAATGATTGCCGAAAGAATACTTGATACTTTTTATGAAACAGATGAAGAAAAGTAACCCCAAAGACAAGCTAAAGCTCTGTCCTGGGGTTTTTATTACATGAGAAAAACAATTGCTATGAAATGTAAAATACTTGCGCAATTAATGAATAAATGCCAAACAAAATGAAAATATTTTTTATGCTTAGCATAGAAGAAAACACCTACTGAATACATGATTCCACCCATAACAATAAAAAACAAAAACCAGAAAGAAGAATGAATAAGAAATGGAATAAAGATAATGGCTATCCATCCCATGACTAAATAAATCGTTGTAGATAAAACGGGAAAAGATCGTTTCGCAATAGCTTTCAATAAAATTCCAGCTAAAACTGCAGACCATTGAATAACTAAAATCAAAATACCAACCCAGCCTTGAACAACACATAAAGCTACGGGTGTATAACTTCCAGCAATCGCTAAATAGATGCAGATATGATCTAATTTTCTAAAGACATATTTCTGTTTAGAATCATAGGCCATACTATGATATATTGTTGAAATCAAAAACATTAAAAATAAACAAATAACAAAAATAGAAACACCTACACTACGAACAACTCCACCTTTAATATATGAATATACAGCTACAAAAGGCAAGGATAATAAACATAGTAAAGCCATCACACCATGACTGACAGCATTTCCAACCTCTTCGCCAAAAGTTAATTTAAACATATCTTTCATTGTTTTTTCTTTCATTTCCATTAACCCCCTATCAATCAAGAATACCAACCTGTTTTAATAAGAATTGACCATTACTTGATTTTGATATGCCTTTTTTGATTTTATAATCAAAATATATGTGTTCATCTTCATAGTATTCATCAAAATGATAATTCTGTTTTTTAAGCTGACCTAGTTCTAAATCATGCGTTGTTAAAAAAGTATAAGCATAAGGTAAGGATAACTTTTCAATCGTTGCTTTTGCTCCGGCAATACGATCCAAAGAGTTTGTTCCTTTAAAAATCTCATCAATAAAACAAATCATTGGTTGTTTCTTATGAGAATATTCAATCATTTCCTTAATACGTAAAAGTTCTCCATAAAAAGTAGAAATACCTTCTTCCACATTATCTTTCACACGCATAGAGGTCATAATATGCATTGGAAAACAGCTCATATTTTTAGCAAAAACAAATCCCCCGGCATATGCTAAAATTAAATTTAAAGCAATAGTTCGCATAAATGTTGTTTTTCCAGACATGTTAGAACCTGTAATCACACATAAAGATTCCTGCATTTCAAAATCATTTCCAACAACATGATAAGGATCAATTAAAGGATGACGCAAATCATGGAATGATAAAGTTTTCTGTTCCTGAATATCGGGCAAGACAACATCAAACTGATCCACTTTTAAAACTGCCAAGCTCATTAATGCTTCTATATGAGCTAAACTTTCAAACCATTTTGGAACAGCATGACTATATTGCTTGAGCCACTTGGCATATTGATATTGAATATAATAATCAAATAATCCTAAACCATTTAAAAATAGAAAAGCAAAAATATTTTGACGATAGATAACCTTTTGACTTATACGCGAAAGTTGTAAAATAGCCTTTATAGCATCTTCTTGATGCATTATATTTGATTGTAATGATTTTAGATAAGATGAAGAAAATGAGTTGTTCACAATTTGTGCATAACTCTGTGCATAACTTTCCAAACCTGTGGATAAGTATGCAATTGGTTCAAACATTTCCTGATGATAACGATATTTTAAAAACGTAAAACACAATTGTAAAACAACTCCTACTTCCAATATGGCTTGGCTATATGGTGTGCCCCATCCAAAACAGACACAAATCAAACTACAGCAGATAATCAAAGGTATAATAAATAAAAATCGTGATAATGTTGGAATGGACTGATTTTGAATATATGCCATCCATTTTTCAATGCCATTCTTTTTTTGTTCTGGAATCATTGAACCTAATGTTTCTAATCGAACAACAAATTCTGGCATATCTGCCAATTCTTTAACTGCTTTTTGACGTTCCATCATTTGATCATAGCTGCTATCCTGAATCAGATAATCTGCTAATTGCTTTTTCCCTTGTTGGGTAAATGCTACACAAATCATCTGATATAATGAATTTTGACCTAAAACATCCAAATCAAGGCTTTTATAGTCCTGATCACTTAAAAAAGCCTCTCCATTCTCTTCGAATTCTTTCCATTTCCCCTCTTTTCTATCTATATGATGCTTATATGTTTTCAAAAGGGATTGGATATAAAGATCTTGTTTTTTATAACGATTATGAATGATAACCACGCCTATAAATCCAATAAAGAAAATTCCTGCTAAAACATAGCCAATGTTTTGCCAATAATATCCCAATAGCAACAATACAATCATCGCGCAAAAAAAGACAAGCCTCAACACAGCAAACATATTGCAATAACGATGAATATATTGACTCTCTTTTTTTGTATTCATATATTCTTTTTCAAAATCAATAAAACTCATAATACCTCCACAGACTGTTTTTCAAATATTATAACTTCTTCATGACCCCAATATGAACGAGCTATTTCTTTAAAGCCCATAGCTTGCCAAAAAGCCTTTCCGTTTTTATTTTGAGATAAACAAGCTAGCTGTATCGTATATTGAGAATAATTTTGACATAATCTTTGAATAATTCTTTGACCATAATGATGATGCCATAAGCTTTCTTCTACTAGAAACAAACCAATCCATAAATACGACTGATCATGTTGCATAGAAAAACGATAGCCAAGCATATAATCTATATAAGCAATCATTGTTTGATGTTCATATATTTTATAGTGAAAATGATTTCTTTCATCAAATCCTTCAGGACCTAACATAGCCTGATTGATATAATCATAAGTTATTTCTTGAACATCCAATGAAAAATACGTTCTTTGACGCAAATAAAACTGATAAAGTTCTTCATCACATGAATGCACTAACTGATACTTCATATTTCCTCCATATAAAGAAAAACACGACAAAAATCGTGTTATCCTAAAAACATAAAATATACAAGAACTATGATACCTAAAACAATACGATACCATCCAAAAACTTTAAAGTCATGTTTTTTAATATAACTCATTAAAAACTTAATAACAAATACAGAAACAACAAAGGCGACAACCATACCAACAATAAGAATTGTTGCTTCCTGCATTGTAAAAGACAGACCAAATTTAACAATCTTTAATAGTGAAGCTCCAAACATAACTGGAATTGCTAAAAAGAATGTAAACTCAGCTGCAACAGTTCTAGATACGCCTAATAATAAAGCTCCTACAATCGTTGCACCTGAACGTGATGTTCCAGGGAAAATCGCTGCAATCAGCTGAAATACACCAATCAGTAAAGCTGTCTGAATTGTAATATTTCGTAATGAATGGATGCGACTATGTTGATGCGCATTTCTATTTTCAATCACAATAAACGCAATCCCAAAAACAATCAATGCTATAGATACTGTCTGATAATTATAGAACATTGCTTCTAGTTGTTCATCAAAGAGTACCCCAACGACTGCTGCTGGAATACAGGCTACTAATATTTTAATCCATAAGACAACCTTATCAACTTTTACATAAGATAATAGACCATCTTTAGCTAATGGATATGGATTGTCTTTTTTTCCAAAAGGAAAAAAATCATTCCAAAACAAAATAACAACAGCCATAATTGCACCTAACTGAATGACAACCTGAAACAAACTATAAAATTCCGGACTTACATCCAATTTAATAAATTCATCAAGTAAAATCATATGTCCTGTACTGCTGATAGGAAGCCATTCCGTCACACCTTCTACAATACCGAACATTATCGCTTTTATTATTTCAATCATTATTAACCCTCCTGATTGATTGTCTACTTGTATTACTATATATGAAATATACTCTTTTGTATATGCTTTTTGATAAAAATAATTATTTTCATCTATCTTTTTCTATAGATCTCGGCTCAAAAGTACGACACTTTCAATATGCTCAGTATGTGGAAACATATCAACTGGATAAACATCATGACTTTGATAGCCAATTTTAGCAAACATTTTCAAATCACGTGCCTGCGTTGTTGGATCACATGATACATAGATAACCTGTCTAGGCTGTAAAGTACGAATTGCTTCAATAAAAGTTTTTGTACTCCCAGCACGTGGTGGATCCATAACAACACAATCCACTTTTTGTTTTTGAATAGCCAATTGATGCATAAACTCAGAAGCATCCCCATTAACAAAATGAATATTTGAAATATGATTCATTTTTGCATTGTTAATAGCATCTTTATAAGCTTCTTTGTTGATTTCCACCCCAATAACAGTTTGAACATATTGAGCCAAAAACATTCCAATCGTTCCAATACCACAATAAGTATCTAAAATGGTATCATCCTGATGTAAATTCAATAACGATAAAATGCGATGATAAAGAACTGTACACTGTTCATGATTAATCTGGTAAAATGATTGTGCTGATATTTTAAATGTTAAGCCACATAATTGATCAACAATAAATCCTTTTCCATATAGCACTTTTTCTTGTTTAGATAAAACTACACTTGTTTGTCTACGATTTGTATTTAAAACAACCGATTGAACAGATGGGCAGGATTTTATTAATTCCTGACAAAAATTTTTACTTCCCTTCATGACATGATCTGTTCCAACCAGAACAACGAGTGTCTGATTCGTTATGACTGCCCTACGTATTAAAACATGTCTTAAAAATCCTCTATTTTTCTTTTCATCATATATGGATACACGATATTTTTTGAGAATCTTCTGTATGGTCGATAAAACTTGATGTGTTTCATCATCATGCAACAAACATGATTTCATCGGTACAATGCGATGAGATGTTTCTTCATATAAACCATATTCATATTTTTGATTAAAAGCGACAATGACTTTATTACGATAATAATATGGTTTTTCCATTCCAGCAACATCATGAACGAAATGATGAGGAAATAGTTTTTGACACTTTTCTTTTTTTATAAGCAACTGTTTTTGATAATCCATTCCAATATACTGACAGCTACCACATTGTTTTTTGATTGAACAATCCATAAAATTCCTCTATAAAGTTGCTAAAAAGGCAACTAAACAATCATAACATCTTAAATAAGAAGCCAAATCTAATTTTTCATCAGGTGTATGAACATTTTCCATATGTGGTCCATAAGTTATAATATCTAAATCAGGAATTTTTTGCTTGAAAATACCCGTTTCTAATCCACCATGTGTTGCCTCTTCTTTTAATGTCTGATTGGCATAGGTTTGATAAAATTCTTTAAACTGTGCTCTAAAGCGTGAATGAGGATCATAATCCCAACCCGGATAATCATTAGACACCTGAATAGAAGCCCCATATAATAAAGCAATTGTTTCCAGTTGTAGACATAACTCATCACGTAAACTTTTTAAAGGTGAACGTAATGAATAATCAATTGTAAAACTATTATCATGTGTACGTATGACCCCCATATTCAATGATAAAGTTGGTAAATGTTCAATTGCCTGTGACATTTCCAGCATTCCATTCAAACCTAAATACATAATTGAAATCATAGCTTCACTATCTTTTGCATTCACACAGACATGACATTCATCACAATGCAATTCCACATAAAATTCAGGATCACTGATTTCTAATTCCTTTCGAATATCTGCTTCGTACTGTCCAATATATTGTGCTAATTCTTCATAAGATTGCTGACTTGCAAAAGCAACTGTACACTCTCTAGGAATCGCATTGTTTTTTAATCCGCCTGTTATATCAATCAAACGAATATCCATCCCATTTTTCAATAAATGATATAAAATGCGTCCCGCAATCTTATTAGCATTTCCTCTACCTAAATGAATACATCCACCAGAATGTCCACCTTTTAAACCTTTCACTTCCAAAACATAAACTGGAGAATGATTATCTTCACCCGTAATTTCTTTGGTAATCAAAACATCATTTCCACCTGATGATGAAACACAAGTTTCCCCTTCTGCTTCATTATCTAAATTAATTAAACGTTTAGCTTTAAGTGATGTTGTATCCAAAGCCATTGCTCCACATAGTCCAACTTCTTCTTGAACAGTAAAGACACATTCCAATGCTGGATGAGATAAACTGTTATCTGTCAACAATGCCAACATATAACATACACCACAACCATCATCAGCTCCTAAAGTTGTCTCATTGGCATGTAAAAAACCATCTTCCACATAAAGCTTTAATGGATCAGTATCAAAATTATGTTGACTTTCTTTATTCTTTTCATTAACCATATCTATATGTGCCTGTAACATGACTGGTTCATGATCTTCATAGCCTTGACTGGCTTCTTTAAACACAATCAAATTATGCATGTCATCACGCATATAACGAAGATGATGTTGTTTAGCTAAATCTTCAATATAATCTGCCAATTTTTCTTCATGGTATGAACCATGAGGAATTTGTGAAATTTCTTCAAAATAACGATATATAAGTATATTTGTATCTAATACCGACATTCTATTTTCCTCCAATCTTGTCACAATTATATCAACTTCCCTATCAGATGTCTATGCCAAAGCATTCTGCAATAATTTCATTTCATCTTCATTAAGTTGACGATATTGTCCATATTTCAATTGTTCATCTAAAACAATATGCGCAAATGCTATACGTTTTAAACTAACAACTTCATTAGACATTGATAAAAACATTTTTTTGATTTGATGATATCTTCCTTCACATATTGTAACGAGGCAATGATAATCATCTTTTATTTCTAGCTCTGCTGGTAAACATTGATAGGTCCTATCTATCATCATTCCTTTTTGAAAAACCTCAACATAGTTTTCCGTTATTGGCAATTTTGTCTGCACTTCATATGTTTTTTCTACATGATTGTGTGGCAATAGAAGCTTTTTAGATAAAGATTTATCATTAGTTAATAACACAAAACCTGTTGTATCTTTATCCAGACGTCCAACACAATAACAATCATCTCGATCTATTAATTCTAATAGACAAGGATATTTCTGGTCATGCGCAGCACATATATATCCCACTGGTTTATTGATCATATAATAAACAAATGGCATTGCCTCAATCACTTTACCTTGAACTCTAATTTTATCCTCTTTACAAACAAGGTAATGTGGATCTTTCACACATTGATGATTAATTATCACATAACCTTTTTTGATCAATGTTTTGCATTCTTTCACATTGCCCAATTGGTTTTTCATTAAGATAAGATATAAATATTTTTTAATGGGTATTTCTTCCTCTCCAGCAATCATTGGAACGTACATTTCCATTATTTTTAATAATAACAGGTACCAATGTGCCACGTGAATACTGTGGATTGTCCTTTAAAATATCAGCTAAAGCTGATAAACGTTTATGTCCATCCACACAAATGTAATGTTGATTTTTCTGATTGACAGAAATAGGAAATGAAAAACCAATTCTTAAAACTGATTGATAAAGTGTTTGAGGATATTTTTGATAGTTAAATTCTATCTGTGATATATCTATTTTCATTATACGCATTTTGCCATCTCCTTTATTTTATTGATTATATCATTTTTTTCAAAAAAGCAAAATCTTTATCTATTTCTATTTAAACATGATATAATGTTGAATAGGGAGGTATCTTATGAATATATTATTGAGCCGTATTTTAACCTATTTAAATGGAACCCTTTTTCATGATTATAATTATAAAATTTGTACATTCATTATTTTTCATTACCTTGAAATGGAAGATATGAGTGAAGAAGAATTTTTAAAAAAAGGATGTTTTAAAAAAGAAGAATTATATTCTTTTATTGCCCTACTTGGCTTTAAAGAATATGAAGAATTTAAGGAAACCTTAGTCAATCATCATCAGACACGTCTTAATCAAATTCGTGTCAGAATGATTGGTGTTGATAGTCGTGAATTCATTGAAAAAATGGATAAAGACTGTAGTGATGATGAAATGCAAAAAATCATTAGTGATATTTGTCAAAAGCTTTATCGTGCCAAAAGAATTGTTGTATTTGGTGCTTTATATCCAATATCTATTGCTATTGAACTACAAACTGACATGATTACATTTGGTAAACCTTTTATTCAATATCATAGTTATGATCCTATTGTTATGGATGAACATGATGTGGCCATTGTTATTAGTGCAACAGGTCGATACTTAGAAGGATTTAAAAAGTCAAAAGCTGATGTACATATTGATAAAGCCCAGCAGATTTTAATTACCCAAAATAAAAAATATCTGAGAACAGAAACTTCACCAAATTGTAAAGTTATTTATGTTCCTGGTAAATTTGATAGTATTAATTTTAATTATCAAATTATGACAATTTGTGATTTAATTCGTCTACACTATTTTCAACAATATTACTTATAATACAAAAAGACTGTTACTCAAAACAGCCTTTTTTATTTTTTATCCATTTGACTTACTTTTTATTGTAATAAGATATGATCAGTATAATCATGAGTATGTTGAGTATAAAGATGAATCAAGTCTTCCACCGTTAAATTTTGTTTACGTTTTTCATCAATGAAATCAAGAATTCGCCCTTCACTCATAATAATGATTTTTTGTCCATATTGAATAGCATCTTCCATATTATGAGTAATCATTAATGTTGTCATCTGATTTTTTCTGACAATATTCGCTGTTAAATCTAAGACTGTCTTTGCAGTTTGTGGATCAAGAGCAGCAGTGTGCTCATCTAATAGTAAAAGCTGTGGTTTTGCATATGTTGCCATTAATAAAGACAATGCCTGACGTTGTCCTCCAGAAAGAACACCAACCTTTGTATTCATACGTTTTTCTAATCCTAATCCCAACTCTTTCAATGCTTCCTTCATTTGTTGGCGTTGCAAGTGAGAAACTGGTTTTAATTTGAAGTAATGCCCCTGACAACCAGCTAATGCTAAATTTTCTTCAATAGTCATAGTAGGTGCTGTTCCTTTTAAAGGATTTTGAAAAAGTCTACCGATGAAGCGTGAACGTTTGTACTCTTTTAAATTTGTAATATCTTGATGATTCAAATAAATATGACCCTGAGCTGGAAGAATCGCTCCACTTATTGTTTGAAACAATGTTGACTTTCCAGCTCCATTACTACCAATAATTGTTACAAAATCCCCTTGTTGAATTTGTAAATTGACATGTGATAAAGCTTTCTTTTCATGAATTGTATCAGGATGAAAAACAACCGATATGTCCTGTAATTCTAACATACTTTTTTCCTCCTTATTTTTAGTTTTGTCAAAATCAAAGCCAATACAACTAATAAAGCAGACAACAGTTTTAAATCTGTTGATGGAATCCCCATTTGTAAAGCTAAAGTGAGAATTCCACGATAAATAAATGCACCTATCGTAACCGCTAATAATTGATAATGAATCTGATCTTTTTTTATAAATGCCATTCCAATAATAATACTTGCTAAACCAATGACCATCATTCCTGTACCACTTTGACTATCCGCAAAGGATTGATGCTGAGCATATATAGCTCCAGACAAAGCCACAAGTCCATTGGATAAAGATAAACCTAAAATTTTCATCAAGTCAGCATTTATAGATGAAGCTTTAACCATATCTTCGTTATCGCCGCATGCGCGCAGCGCTAAACCAAGCTGTGTTTTTAAAAAATAATAAAGAACTCCAAAAATAACAGCTACAAACATGATAATCAATAAAAACTGTGAATATGGTTGTAAATTGGTCAATGGTGTAAATATGGTTGTAGAACCGAACAATGACAAATTAGGTGAATCATTCATAATTTTTAAATTTATAGAATAAAGTCCAGTCATAGTTAAAATCCCTGCAAGTAAAGATGCAATTTTCAACTTTGTTGTTAAAAGCCCAGTCACAAGACCAGCCAGCATTCCTGCAATAAAAGCTGCACATAATGCCAAGTAAGGATGCCCAGAAAGTGTCAAAACAGCACTAACTGCACAACCCAATGTAAAGCTTCCATCAACTGTTAAATCAGGTAAGTTTAAAATCTTATAGCTCAAATATAATCCTAAAGACATAATCGCAAATATACCACCAAGTTCTAATGCTCCAATAATAACTATCATATTCATAATATGACCACCCCTCTACATCATAACCAATGAAGAATCTTGAATGATGTTTTCAGGTAATTCAATATCAATCTGTGTCATGACATCCTGATTCACATAAATCTTTAAATCATCCTTAAAAACCTTAACAGGAATATCACTTACATTTGAACCATTAAGAATTTGATCAACCATATTAGCAGTTTCCCTTCCTAATTCTTCATAATCAATCCCTACACTTAAAAATCCACCATCCTGTACCATAGAATCTGCTCCTACATAAAGTGGAACTTGTGATTGAATACATGAATGACTGACAACGTTCATAGCACTGGCAATTGTATTGTCATTAGGAGCAAAAACAGCATCACATTGAGTTGCAAGAACATCAATTGCACTTTGAACTTCATTAACATTTGTAATAGTTGCTTCTTTAATTTCAAAACCATGCTTTTGTGCGTAATTTTTAGCTTTTTGAATATTTGTTACTGAATTAGCTTCTCCTTTGTTGTAAATAACTCCTAAAGTTTTTAAATTCGGATTTATTTCAAGGGCTTTATCAAGAATCAAATCTACTTGAATCTCGTCACTGGTTCCTGTTATATTTTTATCTGGTTTTTCTAAAGAACTTGTCAGTTTAGCTCCAATTGGATCACTCACTGCAGCAAAGACAACAGGTGTTGTTGAAGAAAGCGATGCAACTGACTGAGCAACAGGAGTTGCTATCGCAACAACGACATCGGGATTTTCTGATGCAAATGTTTGTGCAATACTAGCAGCAATACTATTATCCCCCTGTGCATTTTTAAAAATATATTCAATATTTTGATTATCTTGATAACCTAACTCTTCCATTTGCTTATCAAAAGCGTCCTTAATTGTATTCAAAGATGTATGTTCCATATATTGAACAATAGCAACTTTTTTCACAGTTGAGTTATCACCTTGACAACCCATTGTCATTGATAATATACATATTCCTATTAATACGTTTTTTAAAATTTTTTTCATAGTCTTATCTCCTCTTATAATATATTGTATTTTATTCATGTTTAACTAGAAAATAAGACACCATCGTTTCATTTTCATAAGAAAGCTCCTTTCTTATTGGCATATAAACAAAAAACACCTGTCCATCAAAGGACAGATGTTATAATCTGCGGTACCACCTTTATTGGTTATAAAAATAACCCACCTCATTAAAATGCCAACACATTTTTGCTTTGTAACGTAAGCTCACGTCGCAGGATACTCGTTACCTTTCCCCTTTGCCCTCATAGGTCCATTTACTTAACTGCCACTATCCAGCTTCCACCATCCTGGACTCTCTTTAAGTACATTTTCAAGTTTTATCTCCTACTCATTGGTTTGTTTATATCAAATTATCACACCTTTATTAAATTGTCAATATTTTTAGATAAAAAATAAATAATATCTATTTTTTTGTTAATTAAATAAACAAATAGCTGTAAAAATATAAAATATATTCTCCAAAAAACAAAGAAATAAAAATTCCCACACAAAGAAAACCAGCAAATGCGATATGATGATGGCGATGTGTTTTTTTATAAAAAAGTAAATATGATGCATAGATTCCACCCAATAAAACCGCTATCGTAAAAGCAAGTATAATCTTTATATATCCTAACATAAAGCCATTAACCATCAATAATTTGATATCCCCGCCACCAAAACTATCTGGAATCCAAAAATTGAGTAATAATAATGGCATACTTATAATCAATATACCTATCAAACGTTCCCACAATGAAACATCACTATAAGGCATTAATCCTAATACAATAAATATTTCTAAAATAATCATTTCATCAGGTATAATTTGCCATTGTCTATCTATTAATGAAATGGTTATAAAATCCATTATCAATAAAAAAAGAAGAATAGCCTTTATCATTTGAGATTCATAATAGACAAGTAAGACAAGCAAAAAACCACTCATCATTTCAAAGATAGGATAAAAAAGTGAAATGCGGTAATGACAATATCGACATCTTCCTTTTAAGATCACATAACTGACAATAGGTATTAAATCAAACCATTGTAAAGGATGTAAACAATCAAAACAAAAACTTCTTCCTTTTACAATATCCAAACCAAGTGGCAATCTATCTTTACACACTTGAAAAAAACTTCCTATAACAGCACCCAAAATAAAAAACCATACATATAAAAACATCTTCATGTCCCCTTTCATAGATATTTTTATAGTTGGTTTGTTTCATATTTCGATATTATTCTATCTTAAAATATATTCATTTTCAACAAAAAATATTTGACATTTTTTATTTTTTCTATAAAATATGGAGTGCTGTAAAGCTATAGATTTCTCTATTTCTGATTAATAAATAGAAAATTCTATAGCTTTTTTTACGAAAGGAGAATCTCAAATTATGGAAAAAAGAAATCCAATGGCTTATAAACCTATTTTTCCCCTTTTGATGTCTATGGCCTTTCCGCCAATGATTTCAATGCTTATTCAATCATTATACAATATAGTTGATAGTATTTTTGTGGCACAGCTTGGCGAAGAAGCTTTAACAGCTGTTTCGTTAATCTACCCCTTACAAAACTTATCATTAGCATTTTCTTGTGGTGTCGGTATTGCTTTAAACGCCATTATCGCAAGACATTTAGGTGCACATAATGATAAAGAAGCATCATTTGTCGCTACTCAAGGCATTGTTATGACACTTTTACATTCCATTCTTTTTGTTGGAATTGGTTTATTCCTTATAGAACCTTTTTTAACTCTTTTTACTCAAAATCAGGATGTCATACAATATGGAATCGAATACGGTTTTATTGTTATTACTTTTACATTTTCAACATTTATTCACTTAGCCATCGAAAAAATGTTTCAGGCTTGTGGAAATATGATCATTCCCATGATTATGCAAATGGTTGGAGCAATTGTTAATATTATTTTAGATCCAATACTTATCTTTGGATATTTTGGATTACCTGCTTTAGGTGTAAGTGGTGCAGCTCTCGCAACTATTATTGGACAATTTAGTGCCTGCTTTTTATCAATATATTTATTTTTACGCTATAATTCACATATCCATATTTCATTCCGTCATTTTCGTATTAATTGGCATACATTTAAAAATTTATATTCAATAGCTATCCCATCTGGAGTTATGATGTGTTTACCTTCAGTTTTAGTTTCAGCATTAAATGGTATCCTTGCTCCTGTGTCTCAAACTGCCGTTGCATTCTTTGGTATCTATTATAAACTGCAAACATTCGTTAATATGCCAACCACAGGCATTGTACAGGGAATGCGTCCAATTATGAGTTATAATTATGGAGCTCATCAAAGAAATCGTATGGACCAGACATTAAAAATGGCAACTCTTACTATTGGAACTATTCTATTATTTGGTACATGTCTATTCTTTATTTTCCCAGCTCAAATTCTTCAAATGTTTAATGCCAATCAAGATATGCTTATGGTTGGAATAACTGGATTACGTATTTTATCATTAAGTTTTATCTGTTCTACATTTGCCATTGTTATGTCTGGAGTTTTTGAATCACTAGGAAAAGGACCTATTTCTTTAATCATTACACTCACAAGACAATTTATCATCATTATCCCATTATCCCTTATTCTTTTACCACTTGTTGGCGTAACTGGTATCTGGTTAACATTTCCTTTATCAGAGCTGATTGCCTCATTCATTGCTTTTCTTTTATATCAAAAAGTTTATAAAAAAATAAAAATAGGAAATGAAAATTAATGATTCATTTCCTTTTCTTTTTACAAAAATTTAATATATGATAATGTTGTATATTTGATTCTTTTCTTACCATTTTTCAATGATATTCAAAATAAAACAAAGTTATAAAAACAAACAGTTTTATATACATAATATTATCCATGTATAATAGCTACAGCTAAATGAACACCTCGTTTAAACTGTATAAATCCATACTCATAAACAAATTCATTCACACAGTTTTCTAATTCTTCAACTTCTTCTTCACTCAGTATTAATTTTCTATTTGTAATACGTTCATGAAATTGATCCATTAAATCAAAATATCGAATATGTATCTGTTCCAGCATCATTTCTTCATCTTGATTTAAAATAATATCCGAAGAATATATATCTTTTAAAACATTATCCATATCACACATAGTTCTCTTCTCCTTACTGAGATGATCATAAGAACTAAACTGTTTTTTCAAACAATGAGCAATTTTTTAATGGTAAATGATTATGCTGTCCAAATATTTTTCTTTTAACATGATGTAAATCCACTTTATTTGGTAATATATATGATTCATCCTGAAAATCTTTAAAATCGCATAACACTATTCTTAATCCAAAATATTGACCCTGATAAGAAAATTCATTTAATAATCTTTCAATAACATACATAATCTCACTATGAATATTTGTATAATTTCTTAATTTCTCTTCTTTTTTATAAAAATTTAACTGCATGTCATAGAATTGAATTTGAATACAACGAACTCCATAGTCTTTTTCTTTAAGTTGCTTTACTAAATTAAAGCTTAGATTTTGTGCTATTATTAAAGCTTCTCTAGCATTTAAAAAAGTATCTTGATTATCTTGACCGAATGATTGAGGAAGGGTATGAACTGTTCTATGTATTTGAGACATTTCATCTCTTTTTTGAGAGCATATATTCTTCCCAAATATTTTTACTGCCTGATAAAAACTTAAAATTCTATATGATTCATAACTGTGCATATAAATCCATTTGGCAAATTCTTGATGAAAACTGAATCCTATATGTATTGAAATACAAAGTTCATCTGCTATTCTTTGCTGAATACATTTCATAAGTTTAATAGAATCCATACCAAATACATATTGAGATTTTGTTAAATCAAAAAATATATCATTTCTTTCTTCTTCAAAGACATCATTACAATATTCATATAAAATATTTTTTATTTGCTCTTTATAGAAACAATATTCATCCATGTTTCTTTGTTTGTTGATGAGTTCTTGATGAATCAATCTCTTTTTTATAATGAAATTTCTCTTTTTCTCTATTTGATCTATGCATTCTTCAAAACAAATATATCCAATTAAAGTTTTCCACATATTTCTCACTCCTCGCCAATTATTATATATGACCTTGTTGCATATTTCAATATTTTTATGCAACTTATTTTATTATTTTTGATTTTTTCTTTATTTTAGATGTATTTTATACTATAATATGCATATAGGAGGTTGACTATGGAACTCAAAGACATTATTAAGGATTATAAATATAGGCATCAACTTACAAATGATGAAATTGCTCAAAAACTAGGAGTCACGAAATCTACTGTCAGTCGTTGGATTTCAGGAGATGTCAAAAGAATTCAAGATGAAACATTAAAAAGATTAAATGAACTCCTTGGTTATGATATTGAACCCGTTATCAAAGGAAAGTCCATTCATTTAAAGCGTCCTATTTTAGGTTATGCAAAAGCCGGATATGATATGTATGGAGAAAATAACTATATGGGTGAAGAAGAAGTCACAGAAGAAGATTTTTATAAGGGAGATTATTTTTTGCAGATTCAAGGTGATTCCATGACTGGATCAGGAATAATGGATGGAGATTTAGCCCTTATTAAACAATGTTCCTATGCCTCAACAGGTGATATTGCAGTTGTCATGATTGGTGGTGAAGAAGTAACAGTGAAGCGTATTATCAAAAAACCAGATATGCTTATTTTGGAAGCCACAAACCCACTTGTTGAAAATAGATATTTTTCTAATGAAGAAGTTGAACAACTTCCTGTTCGTATCATTGGTAAAGTCGTTTATACAAAAACTTATTTTTAAACAAAAAATCTCATTCATGTTTTGAACTCTAAAGCTAATCTAACTTTAAGGGTTCACTACATTTATGAGATTTTTATATATCACAAGACATACAAATCAAATGCTTTTCTTCAACAAAATTATTTTTACTATAAAATCCTTCACTTAAAAAACCACGAATTGTCTGTAAAACCATTCTCTCTATATGCAATTTGATACACTCTTTTTTTGTTTGTTGTAATAGATAACTTCCTAAATGTTGTCCATGCAATTCTGGTAAAATGCAGACTTCATCAATCCATAGCTCTTTCTTTTCTAAATAAGTCATTTGACGCCCTAGTATCATACCTATCAACTGATTATCTCGATATAGAACATATCCCAAAGCATATGGTGAAAGTAGCATTTCTTTCAATCGCTGATAAGACTGCTCATAAGTCCACGTTTCATTCCATGGTTCTTGCATAAAACATTGCTGAAATAATATTGAACACTTATTTAAATGATAATATTGCATGGGAATAAAACACATTTCATGACTTTCAAGTTCTAAAAACATATCATACCATGTCACTCCACCATGGATAGATTGAGAAACTCCCAAGCAACTATAACCAAATTGTTTATAAAAATCTATTAACTCTTTTTTACAAGTCAGTACCAGGCCTTTTTTACCTCTTGTAAAAGCCAGATCAATAAAAGCATTCATTAATTTTTGAGCAATCCCACGATGTTGAAAAGTTGGTAAAACAGCTAAACCAAATATACTTTGATATGGATGATTGAAATCATGTAAGGATGTATCTTCATAATATTGATCAATTAAAAAACATGTTGAAATCATTGCCCCATTGATAAATCCAACAATCTGTCCTTCTATAACGGCTACTAAAAAACAATCAGGAAAAGCAAGAAATCTTTGTTGAAATTGTTGTTTAGTTGCAGCTTCTTGAGCAGGAAAACAAATTCTTTCAATTTCAGCAAGTTTTATTAAATCTTGCTCTTTGGCTAATCTTATTTCCATATATACTTTTTATAAAAAAAGACATTAATGTTTGATCAATGTCTTTATTCACCCATAGAAAGCAAGAACGCTGCACTATCTTCCAATCTTTGTTTTGCTTCTTTAATTTCCTGAAATTGTGCATCTGGGCATGTTTCAAACTGTACTTTTTTTGTTAATTTCTTTAATTGATTCAATTCATTTTTAATTTGTGTCCTTACAGTTTTATCTATTTCTTTATGATGTTTTGCTAAACTGGCTTCTACTCTTGACATTAATGTTTCTAAATCATTTTTAAAAACAAGTCTTTCTTTTGTTTTGGCATCCTGTTGTTCAAATTGTTTAGCTTCATGAATAGCTCTTTCAATATCTTCATCAGACATATGAGAACCATTTTCAATAGTAATACTTTGCATATTTCCACTAGCCAAATCTTTTGCAGAAACACTTACGATACCATTAACATCAATATCAAAAGTGACTTCAATTTGTGGAACTCCTCGCATTGCACGCTTAATCTTTTTAAGTTTAAATTTACCTAAACTTTTATTGTCTTTAGCTAAAGGTCTTTCCCCTTGTAAAACATTAATTTCAACTTGTGTCTGGAAATTAGATGATGTTGTAAAAATTTGACTATGACTTGTTGGAATTGGCGTATTTCGATCAATTAATGGAGTTGCAACTCCCCCTACTGTTTCAATAGATAATGTCAATGGTGTCACATCTAATAATAAGACATCATAATTTCCCATTGCAGTCACATCACCAGATAATTTACCACCTTGAATTCCTGCTCCCATAGCGACACATTCATCAGGATTTAATGATTTACTTGGTGTAATTCCAGTAACTTCCTTAATTTTATCTTGAACTGCTGGAATACGTGAAGACCCACCTACAAGAATAATCTTATTCAATTCAGCAGGTAATAAACGTGCATCATTTAACGCATTTTGCATTGGGAGAATTGTTCTTTCAACTAATTCTCTAGTAATACGATTAAATAAATCTCTTGTGATTGTCATTTCTAAATTTTGTGGTCCTGCAGATGTCGTTGTAATAAATGGTAAAGATACAACAGTAGAAGTCATTGAAGATAATTCGATTTTTGCTTTTTCAGCAGCTTCTTTGATACGTTGCATAGCCATTAAATCATTTCTCAATGAAATCCCTGAGCTTTTCTCAAATTCAGTTAAAATACGTTGTGCTAATAATTCATTAAAATCATCACCACCTAGATGATTATCTCCTGATGTTGATAGAACTTCAATCACTCCATTACCAATTTCAATAATAGAAACATCAAAAGTTCCTCCACCCAAGTCAAAAACCATCATTTTTTGCCCATAACTATTTTCTAAACCATATGCCAATGCTGCAGCAGTTGGTTCATTAATAATACGCATAACTTCCAATCCAGCAATTCTTCCAGCATCTTTTGTAGCTTGACGTTGAGCATCATTAAAATAAGCAGGTACTGTAATAACAGCCTGTTTAACTTCTTCTCCTAAATAATTTTCAGCATCTATTTTTAATTTCTGTAAAATCATGGCAGAAATTTCCTGGGGTGTATACTCACGATTGCCAATTTTCTTTTTATAATCAGTTCCCATTTCACGTTTAATAGATGAAATTGTCCCCATTGGATTTGTAACAGCCTGTCGCTTAGCACTTTCCCCTACAAGTCTTTGTCCATCATGTGTGAATGCTACAACACTTGGTGTTGTTTTCGCTCCTTCACTATTAGGAATAATGGTTGTTTTTCCATTTTCAATAAAAGACATACAACTATTTGTTGTTCCTAAATCAATACCAATAATCTTACTCATAAATCATTCTCCTTTAATAACATCTACAACAACAACTCATAAAAATATTAAACATCAATAACGAATAACAGCAATTAGCCATATTAGCATATGGTGACGTATAAGTTTGCTGTGTCTGACGATATTGACCACTTCCAGCCTGCAATTGCTGAACCAAGAAAATATATTGTAAATTACCAGGTTCCATTTGCGCTGCTGTTTGTGCATATTCTAATGCTGTTGCATTATTTCCTATACCATTCATAGCTAAAGCACTGTAATAAAACCATATTGATGAACGATTACGAATCTGTTCCAAAATATGAAGAGCATCCTGATAACGACCAGCTTGAATAAATGCCGCAACATCTTGAAAAGCCGCCTGATCATTACCCTGATATTGATAAGTCGACTGTGAACTTTGACCATATGTTTGATTCGTAAATCCTTTTTTTCGATTATCCATAATCGTTTTATATGCATTTTGTACCTGTTTAAACTTTTCAGTATATTCAGCCTGATGTTCACTATTAATATTAGCATCAGGATGATATTTTTTACTTAATGTTCGATAAGCATGTTTGACTTCATCATCTGATGCATTTGGAGAAATTCCTAATACTTGATATGGATCCATTTACTTCTTATCCTCCATTCTTTTTTGATAACGTAATTCATATTGACTCCAAACACCACTATATATGATATTCCTTAAAATTTCAACATTTTCCTCTATTGGAAGATATTCAAAAGCCTCGGCAGCTCTTGAAATCATCATTTCTAATAAATCATGACATCTCTCTTCAAAGTGTTCATCTTGAAAATGAGAAATAAATGGATTATAGTTATTGTCTTTTAGATCTTTTTCAATATCATCATAGGCATCTAGCAAATAAATATATTTACCTAAAAAAAATCCAAATTCCCTTAAATAATCTTGCCAGAGATCATCTTGAAAACAGCAAATTTCAGCCATGACTTTTCCAAAACATCCGGAAATATCATCAATACGAACATCTTCCATTTTTTCATATTCATGAATCTTGTCCAATTGTTTTTCAATCATATCCATCTTTTGTGGAAATTCTTTTTTTATAGATTGATAACTATGATTCAAAATTTTCTTATAAACCTGTTTTGACATCTTTTGATCATCAATCCAATCATCATCACATTTGAGATATGTTAAAGCAATTGTCATTTTAGCAGCATATTCAACATATTCATTTTGTATTTCCAGATGCTTTTTCAGTGGATGTAAAAAGCATCTACGATAGCTTGATTGATTATGTGGTTCATATAAACCAGATAATAAAATAGCTAAAAATGTCATATCATAATTTAAAGCTACGCGCCCTTTTAAACCATAATTATCATTTATAGTTCGACATAGCCCACAATAATATGACTGATAGATATCAAAATCTTTAAATTTCATTTCTGGTTTATTAATTACTATATATCCAAACATCATAATCTCCTTATCATAATAAATCATGATTAGTATAGTGTGAAGATATGAACGAAACATGAACTTATAGAAACTTTATTTTAAAAATGTTAAAATAAAAATGAAAGCTGGTGAATGGTATGAAAATCTCAAAAGAACAGCCTGTTTTAGAGCCTTTGGCCAATCGTTTAAGACCTCTGACATTGGACCAATATGTAGGACAAAAACATCTTGTTGGTAAAGGTAAAGTGTTATGGCAATTTATACAAAATGATCAGATTCCTTCTATGATATTCTGGGGTCCTCCAGGAGTTGGAAAAACGACTCTGGCAAAAATTATAGCCCAAACAACAAAAGCACATTTCATTGATTTTAGTGCTGTCAATAGTGGTATCAAAGAAATAAAAAAAATCATGCAAGATGCCATGGAGACACATCTTCAAGGAATCAAAACCATTGTTTTCATTGATGAAATTCATCGTTTCAATAAAGCACAACAGGATGCTTTTTTACCATATGTAGAACAAGGAAGTATTACTCTCATTGGTGCAACAACTGAAAATCCTTCATTTGAAATCAATTCAGCATTATTATCACGTTGTAAAGTTTTTGTCTTAAATGCTTTAAATGTTGAAGATATTATGGAACTTTTGCATCATGCTATTGAAGATCCTAGAGGTTTTGGTCACTTTCATGTTGATATTGATTCTTCAAGTTTATCAATGATCGCTCATTTTGCAAATGGAGATGCTAGAGTTGCTCTTAACACATTAGAAATGGCTTTTTATAATGCTCCTCATGAGCATGATCACATGACTATTACTCCTCAAATTATCGAACAAATGACAAGTCAAAAATCATTACTCTATGATAAAAATGGTGAAGAGCATTATAATTTGATTTCTGCATTACACAAATCAATGCGTAATAGTGATGTCAATGCTGCTATTTACTGGTTAGCCAGAATGCTAGAAGCTGGTGAAGACCCTTTATATATTGCACGACGACTTGTTAGATTTGCAAGCGAAGATATTGGTATGGCTGATAGTAGAGCATTAGAAATTGCTATTGCAGGATATCAGGCTTGTCATTTTATTGGAATGCCTGAATGCAGTGTCCATCTTACTCATGTTGTCACTTATTTATCTTTATCAGTTAAATCTAACGCTCTATATGTCGCTTATGAAGCTGCTAAAAAGGATGCATTAAAAACAATCGCCAAACCAGTTCCCTTACATTTACGCAATGCCCCTACCCGTTTAATGAAAGATTTAAATTATGGTAAAGGTTATCAATATGCACATGATTTTCAAGATAAACTGACAACTATGACTTGCTTACCTGAATCACTTCAAGACAGAGAATATTATCATCCAACAAATCAAGGAAATGAAAAAAAAGTCGCACTGCGACTTCAACAAATTCAACAATGGAAACGTAAACATCAAAAATAAAAGGTCAATGGCCTTTTATTTTTGTGTAACTTCATTAATAATATTGATAGCGTTTAAAGTTCTTGGAAAACCAATATAAGGTTGACATTGTGTAATCACATCAATTAACATGTCTCTACTATTTCCAACTTGTATATTAGCCATAGTATGAGCACGCAACTGATTTTCACAGCCACCTAAAGTTGCCAACATAACAAAAGTTAACATTTCTCTTATTTTTAAATCAAGCCCCTGACGTGTATAAAAATCTCCAAAACAATGTGCAGATAAATAATCTTGAATATGTTTTAATTCTTGAGGTGCATGATCATGATTAGCTTGAATATTCTCACGACCAAACGCTTCACTTTGAACATCAAATCCAGCTTGGAATCTTGTTTCTTCTTCTACTGTTGATTGATCTTCCAAAGGTAATTCAATTTGATTTTCAACAAAAACATCATGAACAGCATCAAGAGCTTCTTTCACTTTGCCTACACCAATATATGGAGTACATTGATAAATGGCTTCTTTCATTTCAACTGGAGTCACATTAGCCTTTAAAGCAGCATAAACATGTTCTTTTAAAGATTCTAAAGTCATATTCGTTGTATTAACAACAATTAAAATCAATTCTCTAAGACGTAAATCAAGATTACCATGCTGATAAACATCACCATAAATATAATGAATCATCATTTCCTCGTATGCTAAATCATGAGGACAAAAATGATTTTTATGCAATGACTGATATAATTCTTTTGCTTTTTCAATATCTCTCATAAATAAATTTTCCTCCTTGATAATTTTATTTTAAAACTTTAAAAATAACCTGTCTAATACTTATTATGTATTTGTAGCCATACTTTTTAAGCATGAAATATCTATTTATGAAAATATGTATAAAGTTCTTGAATAAAACGTGTCGCTGTAGCTGAAAAAACTTGATGTTTTTTCCATACAATAACTGCTCCAGTTTCATAGGCTGGTTTTAAAGGGATAAAACGAACTAATGATTGATTTGACATATATACAATTTTGTCTAGACACAACGCATATCCTAACCCTTTTTCAACCAAAATAGCAGCATTATATATCAA
Source organism: Massilimicrobiota sp. SW1139 (assembly GCF_012027715.1). Classification (NCBI taxonomy): domain Bacteria; kingdom Bacillati; phylum Bacillota; class Erysipelotrichia; order Erysipelotrichales; family Erysipelotrichaceae; genus Massiliimicrobium; species Massilimicrobiota sp. SW1139. The sequence goes on from NZ_SJOR01000001.1 coordinate 222,882, forward strand.
GTCATAAGTCGCAACAATATTTAAATCACTAATATCCAATCCCATCCAATGTGCCAGCTCATTTTGGACAATTAAACGATGCCCTATAAGGAGTGGTAATTTTTTTATGTCTTCAGGTGTTACATACTCTTTTTTAGCGATTTCGCTATTTAAAGGTGCAATAATACCCCATGCTTCTTTATAATTTAAACGTACAAAATCATATTTTTCAATATCAACAGGTTCAGTAAGTAACCCTATATCTAAAAATCCCTGATCAATTTTCTGTTTAACATCATCAGCATTGTCACTATACAAATGATATTGAATATGTGGAAAGCGACGATGAAAATCCATCATAAATTCTCCTAACTGATGCATAGCATTAATTTCTCCTGCACCAACAAAAATCTCCCCTGCTATTAATTCATCAGCTGCTAAAAATTCCTTTTCAGTTTTATCGGCTAAATCAATAATTTCTTCCGCTCTTCTTCTTAACAACATGCCTGCATCTGTTAAGGTAACCTTATTTTTTCCCCTAATTAATAATTGCGTATTCAATTCTTCTTCTAATTGTATGAGCTGTCTTGATAAAGTCGGTTGTGTAATATGCAATACTGCTGCTGCACGTGTAATATTTTCTTCTCTTGCAACTGTTAAAAAATATCTCAATATTCTAATTTCCATAATGAGCCCCCTTTTTACTATTGTACTAAAAAAAATAACTTTTTTATACCTTTTCTTTTGATTGATAACTACGCAAATGATTTCAATTGACTTTATTGGCTTTATAACACAGGAGAAAGTATCAAAAAATCATTTCATACTTTCTTATGTTATAAAGATATATTGCATTTTATACTCAAAAACATTATGATAAAAAACAAGGAGATGAAAACATATGAATTATTCTATCAGTGATGTTTCTAAAATCATGAATTTACCTGTTTCTACTTTAAGATATTATGATAAAGAAGGGTTGCTTCCTTATATTGAACGTAAAGATTCTGGTTATCGTATTTTTAAAGAGGATGATATTCGTATGCTTGAAATTATTGAATGCTTTAAAAACACGGGTATGTCTATTAAAGAAATAAAGCATTTCATCGAATTAGTCAAACAAGGCGATATTTCTTTACAACAACGTTATGAATTGTTTGTAGAACGTAAAAAAACTGTTGAAAAACAAATGCAAGATTTACAAAAACAACTTGATTTAATTGATTATAAATGTGAATATTATCAAAAAGCGCTCAAAGCTTATAATCAAAATAAACATCATAGTGATGAAAACAAATCATTATGATGTTTTTTCACATAAAAAAGCTGATAACATTTCATTTACCAGCTTTCCTTATGCTTTTATATAGATATACGATCTTGTTCATAGCGCCTTAAACTTTTCATAATTTCCTCAGTTGCCTGCTGTGGACTATTTTTTAAAAATCCATCTTTAAATTCATAACTGATATTTATAGAATCATCAGGAATTTGATCAATATACTCATTAGAAAAACCAATTTTCCAACATTTGTTTTCACGATAAGCATATAATGTCATATCATTAACATCATTGACATCATGAAACAATTGCTTTACGAGTTTATATAAAGCATATGGTGAAATATAATACACCTAACCTCGCCTCTTTTCATATTTCTATTATATAAAATAAAAGCCCTTTCAACAATAAAAAACTTAAATTTTTTTTATTTTTTATCAGTATATATTGTCAAATAGATGTCGAGTGATATAATAAAAAAGCATTTAAGGGAGTGTTATCAATGAAAAAAGATCATCAAGATGTTATTCTTCATTTTTTGATGGCTATGATAGGTGGTTTCTTAGGTGGATATGCTATTTTTGCTAGAATGAATATTTTTGGATCTGCACAAACCGCCAATTTAATTGAACTGATCAAAAATATATTTGGAACTAATTATGTGGAATCTTTAATGAGAATAGGTGCCCTTCTTATATATATTCTAGCAATAATGATTGCCACAGTTTTAACATATAAATCTCAACGGAATCTTAAACACCTTGTTTTATATCTTGAAATGATATGTATTGTTATATTGGGATTTATTCCTGAAGACATACCGCCAATCATTGCTTTGTATCCTTGTTTTTTTGTTACAGCATTTCAATGGTGTATTTTCAAAGGCGCTATGGGATATACAAGTTCTACTATTTTTTCAACCAATAATATCAAACAGACTGTTGTATCATTGACAGAATATTTTTTAATACAGGATACCACAATCAAACAAGAAAAACTCAAAAAAGGCTGTTTTTTTGGTGGCACTTTATTATGTTTTCATTGTGGTGTTGCTTTGTCGTATCTTCTATGGTCCATTTTTTCTTTAGCAGCCATTTGGTTTTTAATGATTCCTGTTTCCATTAATTTAGGATATTTAATATATATTGAAAAATATGCTTATCCAATTCAACATATAGAAAAGATGATTTGACACCAAATCATCTTTTTTCATATCTATCACTATTACCTATATTCAATGAAATCTCAATATATATTTTTTACTGTTATTTCAACTTAAATTCATCATAGAGTTCTTATGACTTATCGTCTTGTCTAATCACATTTTTTAAATAAAATTGATGATTGCCATATTCATATACAAAAATACAACAATTTCCAAATCCTTTTTTTAATTCTTCTGTTGGATCTTGCCATGCTCTTAAAAAATTAAAACAGGCGCCACCATGACTTACTGCCAAAACAGAATGATGATCTTCTTTTTCCATGATGGCAGTTAATGTATCAACCATTCTCTCTTTTAAAGTATTATTAGATTCACCACCAAATTGCAAATAATAGGTTTCACATTTTTGAGGATCATTTTCTGCCAAATAACCATGTTCTCCTTCTAGTAAGCCATAATTATTTTCTTTAAGTCCTTTACATCGCTGATATGGCATGGACGTTATTAATTCTAATGTATCACAACATCTTTCACTTGTTGAACTATAAGCATGATCAAAATGAATCTGATGTTCCTCAAACCATTTTTTTGCTAAAAGGGCTTGTTGAATTCCTTTTGATGTCAATGGAGAATCACACCATCCTTGAATCTTATGAAGAACATTAAACAAGGTTTCACCATGACGCATGAGGTATAATGTTTTCATTAATGTTCACCCTTTAAAACAAATGCTTCACCTGGAGCCAACACATGTATTCTATCAGGATTCATGACTCTTTGGTATAAATCTTCAGGATTACCATTAAATGGTGTCATATCTGGAGCATCAACACTACCCCAATGTATACAAATCAAATGAGCGTGAGGGTACGTATTAGCCAATTGAATTGCTCCATCCAAAGTAATATGCCAATCATTATCAGCAAAATCAAATAATATAACATCTGGTTTAGGCATATGCAAATGTTCATCTAATAAACGTGAATCACCAGGTAACCAAATTGTTCCATCAGGCGTTTTTAACCAATAACCACAATAATCTTTCTCTTCCCAATAACGATATTGCCATTTTTTCGAACCATTTTGCCAGTTATGTTGTGCTCGAGTTAATTGAACAGATAAATCCTGTACTTGAAAAACATCACCAATATCATGCTTTTCAGTTTGAAATCCTTCTTCATTCATAACATCTGCAACATAATTAGGAGCATAATATTGTTGACAAACATTTTGTACATGACGGCAAGTAGGTCGAGAAAAATGATCATTATCTATATGAGTAATCAATATACCATCTAATTGTGGAACATCCTGTGATAAAATAGGCACTTCATACAACAAAGGAATATCAAATCCTTCTAATACTGGGTCAATCATAACATTTGTCTGATAACTGTGTATCATAATGCCTGCACCACCTAGCCAATAAATACGTGTTTCCTGGTCACTATAAAAGGCTTCCTTTGTTATAGGGATGGAATCAGGAGCAACCGCCTGCCCTTTATTATTCTTAACTATATTTCTCATCAAAAAATCTCCTTTCTTTTATACTTTTATTTTAGTATAAAAAGAAGGAGATTTCTATTTATATATTTTTTGTTTTGTCTAAAAATGGACATTTCTATGAATTTGTCTATTTCTGATAAGGATGAATTGAATTGTCACTATCTTGAAATAATTTATCCATGCCTAGTTCTCGCATCTCAACAATCATTTGAACAATATCTTCACATGGAACTGGCATATCAGAAAGAATCCAAGATAATGTCATACTACTAGATGCATGAGCATGATAGATTGTTGCAAACCTTAAAGCATCTGGCATAGGTTCTTTGCCATAAAGCTCCTGATGCCACTTTAAATCAAAAGCTTGACAATGATCAACAATATAATCCTTTAAACAGTTCTGCCCTTCCATTTGACACGCCTGTTTCATAAACCAGTGATATTTTTTTATATTTTCAAAAGTCACTAATAGTGAATCATGAAAATCAATATTCATATTCTGATCATGAAAATCAGGAACAATAAATGTATCATAAACATAGCAAATCAAATCATTCTTATCTTTAAAATGATTATAAAATGTTTGCCTGCTGACACCTGTTTCTTTTAAAATTTGCGATACTGTCAAAGATTCTAAAGGCTTTTTTTGAGTCAATTCTAACAAAGCTGTTCCTAATATTCTTTTTACATCAATAGACATATATTCACCTGCCAACATTAAACAATTAAATAATCAAATCTTTCAATTTTTTCAGTTTCAGCGACCATTAAGAAATGATCATTTACACGTAAGACATGTTCCGGATTAACATAAAGTTCAATTTTCTGTGTTTCCATATCACGTTGTCCTAAAATATTGATTCCATATTTTTTTCTTAAATCTAAAGAAGATAACGTATGTCCAACCCATGCCTGTGGTACTTTCATTTCCACTAAGCTATAATTTTCATCAAGTTCAACCAAATCAGTTATGTTCTTTCTAAGCAATGTTCGTGCGAGTCTTTCTCCCATTTCTTTTTCAGGACGAATAATACGATCAGCACCAATTTTTTCTAAGATAGATTTAAATCTTTTATTCTTAGCTTTTGCGATAATATATGGAATACCAATTTCTTTTAAATTCAAAACACCTAAAAGACTTTCTTCTAAATGATTACCAATAGCAACAATACCAACATCAAATTCTTCGATTCCTAAATCAATCAAAAAATCTTTATCAGTAATATCTCCAATAACTGCCTTTGTAGCAAATTCTGAAACTCTTTGTACACATTCAGGGCATTTATCTACTGCCACAACCTCACAACCATACTGTGATAATGTTTTGGTAATTGTTGAACCAAAAACACCTAACCCTAATACTACAACTTGTTTACTTTTCATTTTCCCTATCCTATCAGAACATCACCAACTGGATAAACGATGTCCTTTCCTTTCTTTTGTTTATATTTCTTTGCAAAGACTAATACCATTGTCATTGGCCCAATACGTCCAATATACATTAATATAATAATAACTATTTTTCCTATGACAGTCAAAGTTGGTGTGAGTGATGCAGATAAACCAACTGTTCCAAATGCTGAGAAGACTTCAAAGATTAAATCAATAAAATCTGCACCTTCATTCATCGACAATATAAATAATCCCAACGAACAAACAAAGAAACTTAATATAGCAATAGTCAATGAACGTTTCACGACCTGATCATCAATACGACGTTTAAACATTGTGACAACTTCATAACCATTCTGTAAAGAATGTAAATACATTAATGCAATAACTAAAGTAGCTGTTTTAATTCCCCCAGCTGTTCCTGCTGGTGAACCACCAATAAACATGAGAATAGACATAAATAATTTTGTCGAATCATGTAAAGAGGCCATATCAACAGAAGCAAATCCAGCAGTTCTCGTTGTCGTAGACTGGAAGAAACTTGCTAAAATTTTATCACCCCATGGCAATGGTCCTAATGTTCCTGGATTATTATATTCAAGGAATAAAATGACTAATGTTCCCCCTAGCAATAATGAGACTGTTGCTAAAAGAACAATTTTTGTATGAAGAGATAATGATGAGAAAAATGTCTTTATCCTAAAAAATTTAAAATTTTCTTTATAGTGACGCCAAGACATTCTTAAATCAATCCAAACAACAAATCCCAAACCTCCAGCAATAATCAAACCAGCAATCGTCAAATTCATTAGAACATTTGTTTGATAAGGAATCAAAGAATTAGGACCAAGAATATCAAAACCAGCATTACAGAAAGCTGAAATTGAATGCCAGAATCCATAATAAATTCCTTTCACAAGACCAAATTCAGGAACAAAAACAATACATAATAATAATGCACCAACAATTTCAAAAAAAGCTGTATATTTAATAACTCTTTTAATATAAACTCCAATGGCAGCCATAGAATTCTGATTTAATGCTTCCTGCATAATAATTTTATTTGTATATGTTAACCTTTTCCTTAAAGCATAAATAAACATATTCAATAAGGTCAAGAATCCCAATCCACCAATTTGAATAAGCAAAATAATAATAAGTTGTCCAATGAGTGTATATTGATCAGCGACAACAAGTGGCACCAAGCCAGTTACACAAGTCGCTGATGTTGCAATAAACAAATGATCAATGTATGGAGCAACTGCTCCTTGATTTGAAAATGGACAAGCCAATAACAAAGAACCTACCAGTATTACCATAAAAAAGCTAAAAGCAATACGTCGCATAGGTGAAAAGACTTTCTTTTTCTTTGATTTATGAAAATCAACCGTTTCCATCTTTCTCCTCCATAAATATTAACATTTGATATAAAATATCATATATTTTTATAAAACAATTATAAAATAATCTATTTCAACCCATATCTTTTCCTATATGACAACTCCCTTCAAATCTGTTTATAAAAAAACAGATTCCTAAAAGAATCTGTCAAGATATTTTATTTTACACATATAAAGTAAAACTCTCGAATAAATAAAGCGTATTAGCTTTATGACAGACTCCACCACTTATTCGACCTCCATTGTAGCACAGTTAACTTTTTTGTCAACCAAAACAATAGGTTTTATCTTATTTTGTAAGAAGCACAATATTTTCGATATGAAAGCTTTGTGGAAACATATCAACAGGCTGACATTTCACAGCATGGTATCCATGTTGTTGCAAGATATCAATATCTCTTGCCTGGGTTGCCACATCACATGAAATATATACAATTTTATCAGGAGATAATAACAATAGCTGATTCAAAAATAATTGAGAACATCCTTTTCTAGGTGGATCGACAATCACAGCGTCAATATGTTTATGCTTTGTCGCAAAATCAACCATAAATTCACCAGCATCCTGACAATAAAATTCAACATTATCAATATGATTTCTTTTTGCATTTTCTTTAGCATCAATAATTGCCTGTTCAACAATTTCAACACCATAAACCTTATGAACATATTGAGCTAATGATAAAGATATTGTTCCAATTCCACAATAAGCATCTATCACTTCATCAGTTGGTTGCAAATTAGCATATTCAATGGCTTTTTGATATAAGACTTCCACCTGTAATGGGTTGATCTGATAAAAAGATTTCAAAGAAATACGATATGTGTTTCCTAATAACTGATCTTCTATATATCCATCACCATCTAAAATCATAACATCATCACCTAAAATCACATTATCATGGCGAGGATTATAATTTTGAATGATTGTTTTTAACTGAGGAAATTGCTTTTTAAGAGCTTGTATTAAATAGTCTTTTTGACGAATAGAACGTTGATACGTAATGAAAACAAGCATAGCCTGATTCGTATGATAACCATATTTGACAAGAATATGCTTAATATTTCCCTGATGTGTGACTTTATCATAAGCCTTTTCACCTACTTCTTCCAACAATTGTCTTGTAAAAGGGATGATCTGATTAGATAACTCATTTTGAATATAACATTGATCCATCGCCACAATATCATTACTATGTTGCTTATAAAATCCAGTCACCAGATGGTTTTGATGCATTCCTACAGGAACTTGAACCTTATTACGATAAAACCAGGGATTTTCCATCATGAGGCATGGTTCAACTGGCACTTGACAATGACCAATTTTAAGTAATGTATCTGCAACCCTCTTGGTTTTCAACTGCTGTTGTGCCAATTGATTTAAATGCTGTAAATGGCAGCCACCACATTGTTTAAATATCGGACATCTTGCTTCTTGACGAAGTGGACTGGAATCACTCAATTCAATAAGCCTTCCAATGGCATATTTTTTCAAAACTTTAATAATCTTGATTTTTCCAATTTCATCAACCAGCATATTTTTCACAAAAATTGGCATTCCTTCATATCTGACAATTCCCATCCCATCATGAGTATAATCAATACATTTTGCCTCAATATATTCATTCTTTTGCATAATAATATATGTCCTCCTATAAAAAAACGAGCTTAGCTCGTTTTATTCATCCGTTAAAGTTTCTTGAGCTTTCTTTGCACTTTCTTCATCTCTTACAGAAGCTAAAGTATAGGAAAACTCATCATTTTGAATATTTTTTGTTCCATAAATCGGAAAATCTTCACTATCAGAAGATGTCATGAAAACATTGACTTCATATTGTGTCACACCATCAATTGTACCAAATAAATCACTATATTTTTGGCCATCTTCTTTTTCTCTTCCCACAATACCATCCAAAGTTTGAACTGTTTCTTCTGCAATATTTTGTGCTTCTTTAGTGCTCATACCTGCTTTAAAAGTAATATCTAATTTTAATTGACGACATTCAGTTGAAAGTGTCATTGATTCAATTTCATCATATTTTTCTTCCATAGTTGACACAGTTGAATCTCTGGCATCTTTAGAAACACTCACCATACCTTCACAGCGATCTCCGTAGACAGGACCATTATTAAATGATAAAACTACGATATAAATAATAAAAGCAACAGCTAAAGCTCCAAATAAAATGAGCAGATAGTGCCACCATTTCATAACAAAACCTTTTTTCTTTTTCTTCATTGGCTCCTCTTCCTCGTCATCTTCTTCATCTATTGCAGTATAAGGCACATTTTCTCTTTTGCTTTCTAAATCATCAAGATATGATGAAGGTTGGTATTCATCCTGAATATCGTCTTCATCATCAAAATGAAATTTTTTTGCCATTATTTTTCACCTACTTTTTCTCTATTGTACCAAAATTCATGAACAATGTATAGAACATTATGTTTTTCTTTTTTCCAATAACTGTTTTAATAATTGATTTGTTTTTTGAGGATTCGCTTGTCCTTGAGTTTTTTTCATGACTTGTCCTACAAAATAACCTAAAAGATTTGTCTTACCCTGATGGTAATCCTGAACCAATTGAAAGTGATTATCTAGCAGTTCTTCAATCAGCTCTATCAAAACATTTTCATCATTCATTTGTTGAATATGATGTTTTTGCATAATAGTTAAAGGATCCTTTTTTTCTAAAATCATTAATGATAAAATCTGTTTTGTTTGTTTCGAAGAAACAATTCCTTGACCTGTCATATTCATCAGTTTCGCAAAATCCTGAACTTCAAATATATCATGAATATGTAAATGATTTTTATGAAGATAAGACAAAACATCTCCAATAAGCCAGTGACATACAGTATCATAATATATACATTGTTCAATAACCTGGTCATAAAAGTCTGATAAATCTTTATTCAATAAAAGCGTATCAGCTTCTTTTACTGAAAGTTTATATTCATGAATATATTTATCGCGTCTTTGTGCTGGAAGCACTGGTAAATGATCTTTAATACTTTCAATCCATTGCCATGGTAGACGAACTGGTAAAATATTAGGTTCAGGATAATAACGATAATCAGCTAATAATTCCTTATCACGCATCGCTATTGTCATTTGTGTCTTTTCATCAAAACGTCGCGTTTGTCTTGGAACGGGACAATGATTCAATAAAAGTTCTGTCTGTCTTTGAATTTCAAAATCAATCGCTTTTTGCACATTAGCGAGTGAATTCAAATTTTTAATTTCCACTTTTTCACCATAGCCTTGAGACCCTTCAGGGCGTAATGAAATATTAATATCACAGCGCATAGACCCTTGAGCCATAATAGCATCTGAAACATCAGTATAAATCAAAATCATTCTTAAAGCTTCCAAATAAGCACAAACTTCCTGACTATTATGAAACTGAGGTTGTGTCACAATTTCAATCAAAGGAATACCTGCACGATTATAATCAATCAATGTATAATCGTCATCATGTGTGAGTTTTGCTGTATCTTCTTCAAGATGAAGCTGTTCTATATTGATATGTATTTTTTGTCCATTGACTTCAATATCTAAATATCCATTTTTACCAATAGGATGATATTGTTGCGTTATTTGGAAACCTTTTGGTAAATCTGGATAATAATAATTCTTACGATCAAAACGAAGCAAACTATCTATATCCATATGCAAGGCATGACAAACACGAATAGCCATTTCCACTGCTTTTTTATTAACCGATGGTAAAGTTCCTGGCATCGCTAAATCTATAACATGAGTTTGACTATTAGGTGGTTGTCCAAATGAAACAGGAGCTGAAGAAAACATTTTTGACTGTGTTTTTAATTCACAGTGGACTTCAATACCTATGATTGTTTCAAACATGTTGAATCTCCTTTTGGCAATATTGCTGAGAAAAAGATAGCGATTTTTCTAACGCATGGGCACAATTGAGAACAGTCTGTTCCTCAAAACATCGCCCCATTATATGAATGGCTACAGGCATATGGTCAACAAAACCACATGGTAAAGTTAAACTTGGTAATCCTGCCAAATTCGCAACGATCAAAAAATCATCAACTAATGTATATTCAACTTGCTTAGCTTCATCAAGGAAAGGAGCAATTCCCTCACCATTAGGGGTCAAAATAATATCATAATGGCGATATAAATCTTGAATCGAATTGACAATGAGTCGTCTGACCTGTTGAGCTTTTCTAAACATCTTTTCCTGATTTTCCTGTTTCAAGGCCAATGAACCTAAAATAAAACGCTGTTGAATGCTTTGATGAAAACCCTGGCTTCGAGTACGTATAATCATATCATCTATATTTTCCCCTTGTTTTTGCAAACCATACTTAATGCCATCTAAGCAGGCATGTTGACTTGTAGCTTCCCCATTAGCAATAATCTGATAAACTGGTGATAAAGCCTGAAGATAAGTATCTGGAAATTCAACTTCATGAATTGTTGCCCCTAATCTTTTGAATATGGAAACACAATTCATAAATTTTTCTTTTATGCGTGAATCCGTTAATCTTTCATATACATTTTTTATGACAGCAATCTTCAAATGAGATATATCTGAAGATAAAAATTGATAATAAGATGGTACTTTTTTAGTACATGATGTCATATCATGTTCATCATAGCCAGCAATATTTTCTAAAACAATACTCATATCTTTAACGCTTCTGGTCATAGCACCAACCGTATCTAAACTGGCAGCATAAGGAATCAAACCATAACGTGATATCAATCCCCATGTAGGTTTCATTCCTACAATGCCACAAAAACCAGCAGGACGACGAATAGAATCACCTGTGTCACTCCCAATTGCAAAAGGAACAACGCCACTTCCAACTAATGCTGCACATCCTCCAGATGAACCACCAGCAACTCTTTGAATATTCCATGGATTCAAAACAGGTCCTGTCAAAGCAGTCATATTCATAGTTCCCATGCCTAATTCATCCATTGAAGCTTTTCCAATTAAACAGCATTCTGCTTTTTCCAGTAAATCAACAATATGTGCATTATATACAGGTAAATAATCAGCCAACATACGGCTGGATGCTGTTGTATAAATCCCTTTTGTATTAAAATTATCTTTTAAAACATAGGGAATTCCACTCAAAACATTTTGAAATTGCGCATGTTTTAAATCTTGTTGTGCTTTATCAAACGTCATAAGCGCAAAAGCATTTAAGCGTTTTTGCTGATATTGAGCCTCATGCCAAATCTCCTGATAATAATTTTCAGGAAGAATTTGACCAGTTTTAAAACCCTGATGCAATTCTTCTATACTATAAACATTCATCATTCCACCACCTTAGGAATCTGAATTTGTTGATTTTTGATGTGTTTTGCATTTTTTAAAATATCTTCTCTACGCATAACATCCTGTATACTATCTTCCCTTAAAAAAGAAGTTTCTACCTCAAAAGGAAAAACCAAAGGCTCTACACCTTCAGTTTGAATACTTTCTAGACTTTGAACCTGTTTGAGAAATTGATGATATGCTTCAATGAAAGTATCCATGTTTTCATCCAAAACAGATAACTTTACATCTTTTGCTAATGATTGAATTAATTCTCTTTCGTCCATAGTCCATCCTCTAATATAAGTAATAACTTTTAACGTCTTGTCCTCTATCTTTAATCACAATCGCCTGTAATTCATCTTGTGAATATATAAGCACTTTAATATCAAAATCAGATGAAAAACGTGTATCAACACCATTCGCTAAAATAGAAGATAAATACATCAATTCAGTTGCTGTTTTCACATTTAAATGAGCTTCCATAACCATTGATTGGATTTCACCATTTTGATATCTGGCAGTTCCTACTAATCCAGCAGCTTCAGTTGCTGCATCTTTTAAATTACTTTTAATAATATCAAATTCATTAGATGTTGTAGCATCTAATTCTTCGGCACGTGTACTTGAAAACAAAACAGTTTCAAAATTTACTTCTTCACTATTTCCATAAGAACCATCACAGTATGTCTTTAAAATATAATTTCCATCTACAGTACTTTCTGTTAAATCAGTTGCCTGATAAACCGTAATTAAAACAGGTAAATTCTTTAACTTTTCAAAATCTTCGTGAGATTGAATAATTTCATATAATCTCTCACTACATTCATACCCATAATTTAAAATAGATTGATCATCCATCTGCGTTTTTAAACGAGCATTATTTTTATCACGCGGATCAAGAACAATCACAAATGACGCACCTTTTAAAGTATATTTATCACCTGATTTTTCCCAAAAATCCTGTTCTTGAATCTGTTGAACCATTGTTGGATCACTGACATTGGCAATCTTTGTTCCAGCAGCAGGCTGTAAAGAATAATCACTATCACGTTTAACCATTTCTTGTTTTAAAGCAAGCTTTAAATATTGACCTTCACTCATATAATGATCAGAAGTCGAAAAATATTGTGATGATAAAATTTGTAATCCTCTTCCAATTGAAGAGAAATCAGATGTTGCGCCATAATCTAAATAGAAATCTTCTCTCAATTCACTATCTTCAAATTTGACGATATTATAATAAGTATCATCAAATGACTCCATTGACGCAGTATTGTTTGTTGTTTCTTCTTCAACAGTATCTTGTGAAGATTGACAACCAGTCAACAACAATAAGAAAGCTATACAAACACATATTATTCTTTTCATAAATCAACCTCCTCCTTAAATTGTTCTTCACTTAATACAGTCACACCTAATTCTCTGGCCTTTTCAAGTTTACTTCCAGCATCACGACCACAGATCAGATAATCTGTTTTTTTAGATACACTACCTGTCACATTAGCACCTAGTCTGGCAAGATACTCTTTAATCTCCTTACGCGTCATCAATTCTAATGTTCCTGTGACACAAACAGTTTTTCCATTAAAAATACTTTCTTGAAGTAAAGATGTATCTTTTAGATAATTCATATTTAAACCGAGATCTTTTAAATGTTGTAATAAAGCCATTGATTGAGGTTGACTTCTAAAACGATTTAAAGATTGAACAAGTGTATCGCCAACATCACGCATAGAAAGCAACTTAGCTGTTGAAGCCTCAAGCAAAGCATCCATACTTTTAAACTCCTTAGCTAAGTTATCAGCCATTTTAGCACCGATTCCTTTAATTCCTAAACCAAATAATAATTTCTCCATTGAATTGCCTTTACTTTTTTCAATAGCCTCTAACAAATTATCCATTGATTTTCTACCAAATCCTTCTATATCTATAATTTCCTGTTCATGACTAGATAAACTATAAATATCTTCAATAGAACGAACAAAACCTAAATTATAAAATTGTTCTATAATTTTTTCTCCTAATCCTTCTATATTCATAGCATCACGAGATGCGAAATGAATGATGCGCTCAATCTTCTTAGAATCACAATGCTCATTTAAACAATAATAAGCAGCCTCATTGTCTTTTCTAACAAGCGGTGTCCCACAATATGGACAAACATCAATCATCTTAAATTTCTGTTCTGTTCCATCACGTCTTTCTTTTAAAGATCGAACAACTTCTGGGATAACATCTCCTGCTTTACGGACCACAACATAATCGCCAACACGAATATCCTTATGAACAACGTTATCTTCATTATGTAATGTCGCACGTTGAACGGTACTACCAGCGACACGTACAGGTTCCAAAACCGCATTTGGCGTAATTTGACCCGTTCTTCCAATTGTAAAAATAATATCCTTAAGTTTTGTGACAACTTCTTCAGCTGGGAATTTATAGGCAACAGCCCATTTAGGAACTTTTGCTGTATACCCTAATCTTTCCTGCCATGCTAAATTATTCACTTTAATCACTATACCATCTATTTCGTAAGGCAAAGATTGACGTTTTTCTGTCATTTCCATAATGAAATTCCATACTTCATCAATATTTGCACAAACACGTGTCATAGGATTGACTTTGAAGCCCAGTTTTGCAATATAATCTAAAGCTTCTTTATGTGTTTGACACCCTACTTCCTGAGCCGTTGGCACCATATATAAAAATGCATCTAAGCCACGTTTAGCAGCAATACTTGAATCTAACTGTCTAACACTTCCAGCAGCCGCATTTCGAGGATTCGCAAATAAGGCTTCACCTGCTTGTTGACGTTGATGATTCAATTGTTCAAAAGATTTTTTAGGCATATAGATTTCTCCACGCACTTCAAAATCTCCCTGATAATCAATTGATAATGGAATAGATTTAATTGTTTTGACATTATGCGTAATATCTTCACCAATTGTTCCATCACCACGTGTTGCTCCATAACTCAATTGTCCATCAGCATACACTAATGAAACAGCTAAGCCATCTATTTTTAACTCACAGACATATTCAGCTTGAGGAAACACATCACGAATACGATCATCGAATTCTCTCAGTTCATCTTCATTAAAAATATTTCCTAAAGACAACATCATTCTTTGATGCGTAATTTTCTGAAATCCTTCTAAGACTTCTCCACCCACACGTTGACTTGGTGAATCAGGAGTTACCCATTCAGGATGTTTAGCTTCTATACTTTGCAACTCTTGCATCAAACGATCATATTCCTGATCGGATACTGTTGGATTATCTAAGACATAATATTGATAATTATATTCATTTAATAATTTTTTGATTTCATTCAATCTTTCTAATGTCATTTTACACACTCCATTCACTTGCTCATTATATCAAAAAAAGATGATGAATCAAATACAAAACATCAAAATTCATCACCCAAAATTATCCTTATTTTCACATCATTTTTATGACGATAAACGTCTTAAAGCCTTATGCTGTGCCATCAATGTTTTTAAACCATATGGCATGGAAAAAGCAATATCCAAAGTATTTCCATGAACTTTAACAATAACACCTTTACCAAAGACATCATGCTCTACAAAATCACCCTGTTTCCAGTCATGAATATCATTATCACCTATCATCTCATCAACAGTTGGACCTAAATGTACAAATTGTTTTGTTTTAAATGGTGAAGGCTTACCAATATGTTCAACATGATCTACACCAATTTCATCAATAAACTGAGAAGCCATTTTAGGAGAATTCGTCATATAATTAAATCCTTGACTATCCGTCAGATATAGACGCTTTTTCGCACGCGTAAATGCCACATAAGCCAATCTACGTTCTTCTTCCATCCCCTCTTCTCCTTCTTCAGAAACGCTTCTAAAACTTGGAAAGACATCCTGTGACAATCCCACAACAAAGACATAGTTAAACTCCAGACCTTTAGCCATATGAATACTCATTAATGATACATATTCATCCTGCGTCATATCATCTTGTGATGTATATAAAGCAATATCCTGTAAATAACTTTCAAAAGTAGCACTATCTGGATGGGTATTCATATATCCAGCAATAGAGTTTTTTAACTCCATAATGTTTTGAATACGATTTTCGTCTTCATCATTTCTTAGCATTTCAAAATAACCAATATCTTTTAATAAGTATTCAAAGACATCAGCCAAAGGATTTCTTGATTGTCTTGCTTTTTCAATAGCTTGTACAAATTCACTGATGGCTTTTTTCACTTTACCTTTCAATCCAATTTCATCACTATATAAACAAACAGCTTCATAACAGCTAATGCCATAATCAATCGCTTTCAGTTGGATTTTTTCAAGTGTTTTTTGACCAATACCACGACTAGGAACATTAATAATACGTTCAAAAGATAAATCATCCATAAATACCATTAAGCGTAAATAACTTAATGCATCTTTAATTTCTTTACGATTAAAAAACTTTAATCCACCAAATATTTTATAATCAATCTGATGCTGAATTAATTTCTGTTCAAAAGGACGTGATAAATAATTAGCACGATAGAGAATCGCAAAATCATGATAATTCACACCATCAACCTGATGTATAATATTTTCAATTGTCTGACAGACAAACTCAGCTTCTGCTTCTTCATCGCCTGCTGAATAGTGCACAACTTTATCACCATCTTCTAATTGTGTAAACAAATCTTTTTCTAAACGATTTTTATTTTTTCGAATCAAATTATTCGATATATCTAATATTGTTTTTGTAGAACGATAATTCTGATCAAGAATAATGGTTTTGACATGAGAATAATCTTTATCAAAATTCATTATATAATTCACATCAGAACCTCTAAAAGAATAGATTGTCTGATCAGGATCTCCAACTACACATAAAGTTGCTTGACCTGATAAAAGATGAATCAATTTATAATCAATATTTCCAACATCCTGAAACTCATCTACATGTATATATTGAAATTTACGTTGCCATTTTTCTAGAATTTCTGGGAATTTCTCAAATAATTCAACAGTCTTCAGCAACAAATCATCAAAATCCAGCATAAAATGTTCTTCTTTATATTTTTCATATTCCTGATAAACAATTGCTTTTTTGGCCTCACCTATAAAATCTCCTGCTAATTTATACGCTTTTTGTGGTGAGATTTCAGCCATTTTACATGATGATATATAATGAATACAGCTTTTTACACTCATTGTTTTACTATCAATATTTTTATCTTTAAAAATCTTCTTTAATAATGATTTTTGATCTTCTTCATCCATAATAACAAAATGATGAGGATAATGAAAAGCATGAATATGTTGTCTTAATATTCTGACGCATAATGAATGAATTGTACATAAAAGAGCGCCTGAAGCATATTCACCTAATAAATCCACAACTCTTTGACGCATTTCATTCGCTGCTTTATTTGTAAAAGTAATAGCCAATATATGTCGAGGCTCAATCCCCACTTCTTCAATCAAGTAAGCAATACGATATGTTAAAACACGTGTTTTCCCACTTCCTGCTCCTGCAATAATACGTAAATGAGAATCTAAATAAGTGGCTGCTTCCTTTTGTTTTGGATTTAATAGTTTGTCTAAATTCATCGTATCACATCCTCTCAGTCTAATCATTATATCATAATTACTCAAAAAAGAAATCAAAAACATGAATAAAGGTTGAATTCAAAATGAATCAATGAAATAATGAAAAAGAGGTGAAAATCATGTATTTAGCTATAGATATAGGTGGTACATATACCAAATATGGATATTATCAGTCTAGTGGGATATGCTTACAAAAGAATATGATTCCTACTGTCAAAACCAACAAAGAAACATTCTATCATGCTTTAAAAACATTAATCACAAAAGAAATCGAAGGAATAGCTGTCAGTATGCCCGGTCTTATTGATAGTCAAAGAGGATATATCCACGCTATTACTTTACTGCCCTATTTTAATGAAACAGATTTTTGTCAAGAATTTTCCAGTTTAACTCACTTACCAGTCACTTTACAAAATGATGCCAAATGCGCTGCTTTGGGTGAAATGTGGAAGGGAAGCTTAAAGAACGTTGATAATGGTTTTATGATTGTCTTAGGTACAGGTATTGGTGGAACATATATATTACATGAAAAAATCGTAGAATCAAAACACTATAAAATTGGAGAGCTCGGTTCTTTTTTAATCCCTACATCAAATGGCTATTCTAACTTTGGTAAAGAATATAATGCTGTTAAACTCATTCATGATCTGAGTGATATTTTAAAATGTCCTGAAGATGGGCAGATTGTATTTCAACAACTGACTTCATCTCATCAAGCTATGCAGTATTTTGAACACTATTGTTTACAGATTGCAACAATGATCTATAATCTTGATTATTTATTAGATTTAGATATCGTAACTATTGGTGGTGGAATCAGTCAACAGCCATTTCTCATTCAAACTATTCAAAAACAATTTCATGATTTAAGAAAACAATACAAAGAAGATGATCATGAACCAGTTATTAAAGCCTGTCAATTTCAAAATGAAGCCAATTTACTTGGAGCATTGTATCATTTTCACAGCAAAAAAGGAGGTTAATTTTATCAATTAATCTCCTTTGCTATTTGAGAAAAATATTCTCTGACATATTCACGATCTTTATAAAGTTGTTGAATGAGTTCTTCTTTAGAATGAAATGGTTTTTCTTTACGTATCAAATCATAAAATTCTACGTAAATCTCTTTTCCATAAATATCATGATTAAAATCTAAAATATGAACTTCTAAAGAAGCTTTATCTAATGGTTGAAAAGTGGGATTATATCCAATATTACACATTCCCATGTAGGTATTTTGATTGATAATCACTTTAACAGCATAGACACCACCACAAGGTAAAAAATAAGAACCATAATCAATATTAGCTGTTGGAAAACCAATTTCATGTCCAATATGTCTACCGTGGATAACCAGACCATGTACACAGTATTGACGTCCTAATAATTCATTTAGATCTTTCATCTGTCCATTTTCTAGATGCTGACGAATACGTGTTGAAGAAATCTTTTCTCCTTTATAAATGACTTCATCAATAACACTGACATTAAGACCAAAAGATTCCTGCAATGTTTTCGCATCACCCTGATTTTTTGCACCAAAACGAAAATCAAAGCCACAGACTACATGCTTGATACCACATTCAATAAGATATTTCTGTATGAATTCTTGAGGCGATAAAGCAGCAACATTGGATGTAAATTCAATCACAAACAAATAATCAAATCCTCTTTTTTTAAGAATTTCATAACGATCATCAATGGAAGTCAGACATTTTTCTTCTTTTAACTTTCCTAATACATAAAGTGGATAATGATCAAAAGTTATTAAAGCTTTATGATAATGCTTTGTGCCTGCAACTCGTTCTGCTTCTTCAACAAGTGCCATATGCCCTACATGTAAACCATCAAAAAAACCAATTGCTGCTACAATAGAGTCTGTCATATGTAATTGCATATCTTCTTTTAAATAAATGATTTCCATTAAAATAGCCCTCTTATACTTTTTAAATATCCTTCACCATCAGGTCCATAAACCGCTAAAACCTTATGATTTTGATTACATACAACAACCTGATGATCAATATCACTCTTTATTTTTTTACCATGATAAACAATATTTTCATCATCAATGTAATAATGTTCAAAATGTTGAAATGCATCTTCTAAACTCATGAACTGATAATGTCCTTGTTCAATATCTTCTAAACTATAACAGTCTTCAAGATAAAACTCTCCTGAAGCTAAACGTATTAAATGAGTCATATGTGCAGGATAGCCCAACTTTTTTCCTATATCTACACACAATGAACGAATATATGTGCCTTTAGAACATTTTACCTGAAATGTTATGGATTGATCTTGTTGGGAAATTAACTTTATTTTTTCAATCATAATAGTTCGAGGTTGAATATCTACATGTTCCTGATTTCTGGCATATTCATACAATTTTTTTCCATGCACTTTAATAGCCGAATAAATAGGCGGAATTTGTTGTTGCTTTCCAATAAAAGACTGTAAAGTTTCTTCAACATCTCTTACACCATGAAAGGCTTTTTCTTCCATAATTTGACCACTACTATCGTATGTATCAGTAGCCGTTCCTAAAAAGAGTGTTGCCTGATAAACTTTTGTTTCACTCATTAAAAATTGTAAAGCCTTTGTTGCTTTGCCAATACACAAAACCAGAACACCTGTGGCATCAGGATCCAATGTCCCACAATGTCCAACTTTTTTTGTATGAAGAATCTTTCTCATACGATTCACAACATCATGACTTGTCATACCTGCTGGTTTATTAACTAACAATATTCCATCCATTTCAAAACCTCCTCATCTGTGAAATATAAAAATGAGTCATTAGACTCAAATTTATTGAATTTCACGATAAATCTTGTGCAAAGTAATATCAAATGTTGCTTCTTTTCCTGCTAAATCAGGGGCAGTCACATAATTTTCTGGGAAAGTAGCAGTAATTGTTTTTTCTTCACCAATTTTCATACCTACAATACCATCTTCAAAACCATCAATCATGGTATCTAATCCTAATTTTAACCTATAACCTTCTGCACTTCCACCATCGAAAGCTACACCATCCATTTTTCCTACAAAATCAATGATCACATAATCGCCATTTTGAGCAGCTGAAGACGTATCCGATGAAAAACATCCAAATAACAAAGATAGTACAAATAAACTTCCTAATATTTTTTTCATCTTGTCCTCCTATTTATGATTAATGACATAATAATTTTTCTTACCACGTCTAATAACAGTTGCCTGTTTTCCAAAAGCATTTTCTTTTTGAATAACAAAGCTTACATCTGTAATCTTTTCTCCATTGACAAGAACAGAGCCACCTGTAACAAATTGACGTGCTTCTCGATTTGATGAAGCAGCCCCTACTTTAACTAAAGCATTTAAAATTTGTGTATCTTCTTCCATATCTATACTAGGAACACCATGGAAGCATGACTGAACTTGTTCTAATGTTAAATCATGAATTTTACCAGAGAATAACATTTGGCTAATATCCAAAGCTTCCTGATATGCTTCTTCACCATGGATAAATGTAATCACTTCTTTTGCTAGAGCTTTATGTGCTTCTCTTAAATGAGGCTGTGTTTTATTCTTTTCTTCTAAGTCTTCAATTTCTTCTTTAGATAAGAAAGTTAAGAATTTTAAGTAATCAATGACTTTATCATCTTCTGAATTAATAAAGAACTGATACATTTCATATGGTGATGTTTTTTTACGATCTAACCAAATGGCATGACCGTTTGTTTTTCCAAATTTCGTACCATCAGATTTTGTAAGCAAAGGCATTGTAAATCCATAAGCTTCATTCCCTGTTTTCTTTCTAATCAATTCAATACCAGCAGTAATATTTCCCCATTGATCTTGTCCAGCTACCTGCATTTGGCAACCTTTATTTTCATATAACCAATAGAAATCCATGGCCTGCATAATCATGTAAGAAAATTCAGTATATGTAATTCCTAAGTCTAATCTTCTTTTGACAATATCTTTATTCAACATATAGTTGACATTAAAATATTTACCATAATCTCTTAAAAAATCAATGAAGTTTAAATCTTTTGACCAATCATAATTATTCACAACTTCAAATCCAAATAAATCCTGAGCCTGTTTTTTTAGACATTCAAAATTATGTTGTACTTCTTCTTTAGTAATCATTGGTCTTTCAGTATCAGGTTTAGGATCTCCAATCAAACCTGTAGCTCCACCTACTAATAAAATAGGATTATGTCCGGCATCCTTTAATCGTTTACTAATCAAAAATGATGAGAAATGTCCAATATGTAAACTATCACCAGTGGGATCAGTACCAATATAAAAAGTCATTCCTCCATTATTTAATTTTTCTTCAATATCTGGCGAGCTGACATCTTTAATTAAACCACGCCATACTAATTCATCATAAATTTTCATAACATATATCCTCCTTATAAAATAAAAAAAGAATTCATCAAAAGGACGAATTCTCGCGGTACCACCTTTATTTATGCATCAAGCATACGCTCTTTATTGATAACGATGTTTCCACCGGCTAAACTTTTCATTTAGCTGCTCCAAAGTGTATTCATTATAAACAATGATCTATTTCCACCAACCATAGATTCTCTATAACATCCATTTATAATTACTTGTCTTCTTCAACGCTTAAATATATAATATGCGATTTTCAAGTCGAAGTCAACTTAAAATTTTTACTTTGCATTTTGATTGATAAATTCAACTGAAGTTTTAGAATATACAATTTTTTGTGCTTGATACAAACTAAAATATCCTGATAAAACATAACACAATGCAACAACAATAGCCATTGCTGTTAAATATTGAATACCAAACATTTCAGCTCCTAACATGAGACTTGTAAGTGGCGAATTAATAACACAACAAAACATACCAACAATTCCAATAGCAGCCCCTAGATGAGAATCAATGCCCAATAATAAAGCTGATACATATCCTAAAGTTGAACCAATCACAAAAGTTGGAACAATTTCTCCACCTTTAAAACCACAGCCAATAGTAATGGCAGTAAAAATAGCTTTCATGAAAAAATCATATGGTAGAGCCTGATGATAAAGAGCTTCTGCAACAATTTCCATTCCAGCTCCTAAATATCTTTGTCGAAAAAACAAAACCAAAATCATCAACATGAATGATCCCATAATAACTCGTATATATGGATTATGAAAATATTGATGAAAACATTTGTGACTATAATGCATCATTAATACAAATACAATGGAAAAAGCAGCAATAATAAATGCAAAAATAGCTAATTTTAAACTCATAATTGGTGTTAATTGAAAAGGAATTGATAACTGATAAAAAGTTGGCTGACATCCAAAAAGTTGTGCAATTCCAAATGAAATCAAACTACTGCATAAGCATGGAACTAATGCCGCATAATAAAATACACCGACACTAACAACTTCCATGGAAAAAAGCGTCGCAGTTAATGGAGTTCCAAATAAAGCTGAAAAGACTGCACTCATACCACACATAATCAGCATTGACATTTCACGCTGATCAGCATGAATTATTTTTCCAAAAGATGTTGCTAGAGAACCACCAATTTGTAATGCAGCTCCTTCTCTTCCACTAGAACCTCCAAACAAATGGGTAATAATAGTGGCTAAAAAAATCGCTGGTGCTAATAAAACAGGAACTTTTTCCTGTTGGCGAATAGATTGAATAATCGTATTTGTTCCTGGTTCGTGAGATAAATGAACCAGACGATAAAGATAGACAATACAAACACCACCAATTGGCAATCCCCATACAATCCATGAATGCGACAAACGAAAATCAGTAACATAATCAATAGAAATATGAAATAATGCTCCTACAATACCACAGACAATACCCAAAACAAAAGCAATCCATAACCACTTACAGACAAAACATATATTTAACTTTAAATCTATAAAGAATTGTTTGATATACATAAGATTCCCCTTTGAAAAAAACTTCTAAATCAATTAG